>JBKJKR010000506.1:0-4627 GCA_046597135.1 Acidimicrobiales bacterium
GTTCGTGATGACGCCGACGAGGTTGGCGAGCACGTGCACCGCACCGAACTCGCGCACCGTGAACCGGGCGAGCTCGTCGAGCGAGGTCGTGTCGGTGGCGTCGACGTGTGCGGCGACCGCTCTCCCGCCGGCGGCGCGAACCTCGTCCGCGACGGCCTGGGCGTTGACCAGCTCGAGGTCGGCGACCACGACGTTCGCGCCCGCCGCCGCCAGACCGAGCGACACGCCGCGACCGATGCCCCCGCCACCGCCGATGACCACCGCCGTGCTTCCCGCAAGCTCCATGACGCCCCCGTCTACCCGAGCCCGTAGAGCCGCGCCACGTTGTCGTGCACGACCTTCTGTCGATCGGCGGCCGACAGTCCTTGGAGGTTCTCGGCGATGAACTCGTGCGAGTGCGGGAACGTCGAGGCGAGGTGGGGGAAGTCACTCGACCACATGATGTTGTCGACGCCCATGGTGCTGGCCGTGTTGGCGAACATCGGATCTTCGATGAACGTTGCGTAGATCTGACGGTCGAAGTACTCGCTCGGCTTCATGCTGAGCGACACGGTCGACATCTTGTACAACTTCTCGAAGAGCTGATCCATGCGCCACAGGTGGAACGGCAACCACGCGATCTCGTTCTCGGCCGAGATGAACTGGAGTCGCGGGAACTCCTCGCACACACCGTGCAGGATGAGGTCACTGATCGTGCGCCCCACCTCCATGTGGATGATGGCGGCGCGGTAGAGCATGTCGCCTTTGGCCGGATCGCTGTCGCTGCGACGCGACGTGAGACTGTGCAGCGACAGCTTCATGTCGAGCTCCTGCGCCACGGCGAAGAAGGGCTCGTAGTCGGGGTGGCTGTACGGCCGCTCGACGGGCGGCTCGGCCCAGATCATGGCACCGCGCAGGCCCTTGGCCGCGATGCGCCGCAGTTCGGTGGTCGCCACGGCGATGTCATCGAGCGCGACCAGACCGGTGCCGATGAGCCGGGTCGGGTCCTCGCTGCAATAGTCGGCCGCCCAGTCGTTGAAGGCCCGGAAGCAGGCGTCGCGCAGCCCACCGTCGGCGAGGTGGAACAGCTGCATCCCGTAGGACGAGTACAGCACCTCGGCGAGCACACCGTCCTTCTTCTGCTCGGCCACGCGGGCCGCTGGGTCACGGACGTGCGGTGGCACGGCGTCGTAGCCGCGAGCGAGCACCTCGGGCAGATCTTCGGGCGCGGTGCCCGCGGCGAAGTAGCCGCCGCCCGATGCCGGTACGAGCCCTTCGCACACGAGGAACGAGCCAGGTCGTCCGTCGACCTCGTCGGCGATGCGTGGGGCGCGTTCGCGATAGGCCGGGTCGATGCGTTCGGACCACATCTCGGGCGGCTCGACGAAGTGGGAGTCGGCCGAGATGATGCTCGCGGTCATGACAGTCCTTTCGACGATCAGGCGTGCGCGGGAACGGTGACCGAATCGGTGTGCGTGCCCGAGCGGAGCACCGTGCCACCCAACGTCCCGGTGAGCACGCCCTTCTCGACGACCACGGTGCCTCCGACGATGACCGCGTCGACGCCACGCGACTCTGCGTAGAGCCGCAGCCCACCAGCCGGCAGATCGGTGCGAGCCTGTGCGGGCTCGGAGTCGATGGTCGACGGGTCGAACAGGACCAGGTCGGCGTGCCAACCCTCGACGATGCGACCACGCTCGCGCAGGCCGTAGAGCCGCGCCGGAACATCGCTCAACATGCGCACGGCTTCTTCGAGGCCGAGGAGCCCACGGGCGCGCACGACCTGCCCGAGCAGGACGGTCGGATAGTTGGCGTGACACATGAGGTCGGTGTGTGCGCCGGCATCGGAACCACCGAGCACCACGCGTGGGTCGCGCCACACCTCGGCCCGGACCGCCCACGACTCGTCGGTGGTGCCGAGCGACGGCACGAGCGTGGGGTACACCAGCGTGAGCGGCAGTCGAGCGGGCAACACGATGTCGATGAGCGTGTCGATCGGGTCGGCGTCGAGGTCGGCGGCGATCGCGGCGACCGTGCGCCCCACGTACTGCTCGGTACCGGGTGTGGTCGCCTCGGCCACTTCGAGCAGGTCCCAGCGTGTCGCTGCACCCATGCCACGGCGCGACGCCTCGGCCACGCCGTCGCGAAGCGCGGTGCGCACGGCAGGGTCTTTGATCGCGGCGGCGAGCTCGTCGTCGGGCAGGTCGACCACGTCGCGCCAGCCAGGCATGGTGATGAGGATCTGGTTGGCGCGCATCTTCATCACGTCGGGCAACGCGAGCGCGACCACGTGCGCGCCTCGTTCCGCCGCGTGGTCGTACGACGTGAGCTGCTGCTCGTACACCTCGGTCGGCGAGAGGCTGCCGAGCAGGTTCCAGTTCAACGGACGATTGGCCGCGAGCGACATGTCGGTCATGAGCTCGATGCGGTCCATCGGGAGCTCGCCCATGGCCGAGATGAACTCGAGCGTGGTGCCCGCGTGGTCACGGACGGCGGCGCACAGCGCGAGGAACTCGCCGCGCTCGGCGGAGCGCGACGGCACGGGGTTGCCATCACCGTCGGTGTGCGCCTCGCCGAGCGACGAGGAGAACCCGAGCGCTCCGGTGGCAAGCGACTCGTGGACGAGCGCGACCATGGCGGTGATCTCGTCGGCGGTGGCCGCACGGTGCACGTCCTCGCCGAGGACCAGGCGACGCACCGTGGAATGGCCCCCGAGGAAGCCGACGTTGACGCCCACCTGGCCTTCGAGACGATCGAGCCAGTCGCCGAAACCGGTCCAGTCCCACGCCGGCCCGGCCTCCAGCGATTGCAGCGGGATGCCTTCGACGCGCGCCATCATGCGCATGACGTAGTCGGCGTGGCCGGCGGCCAGCGGCGCGATGGAGAACCCACAGTTGCCGCCGATCACCGTGGTGACGCCGTGCAACGGTGAGGGGCTCAGCGAGGTGTCCCACAAGACCTGCGCGTCATAGTGGGTGTGCAGGTCGATGAAACCGGGCGCGAGGGAGAGGCCGGTCGCGTCGATGACGCGAGTGGCGTCCTCGGTGATGGAACCGGGCGGGGCAATGGCGACGATGCGCCCGTCGCGGACACCGACGTCACCGAGCCGAGCCGGCGCACCCGTTCCGTCGACGATCGAACAGCGCTGCACGAGCAGATCGAGCATGTGGTCCTCCCGGAGAACGAACGGGCACCCCGACGCCCGCGCGTCCGCGTAATGTACGCACATTAGCCCTGCGGCGCAAGGACCCGGCTAGGTGCCCGGCGGGGCGGGCGAGGTGAGCGCCGCGAGGAACATGTCGACGAGGTTCGTGACGAACGCCTCGTCTGAGAGCATGTCGGCACTGCGTCGCGGTTGATCGTCGATGATGCGGGCCCGCTCGGTGGCAGCCCGAGCCGCGAAGCCGATGCAGATGCTCGTGCGCAGGTTCCACACCGTGGGCGGCAGCGGCGGGCACCGTTCCGCGAGAAAGGAGAGGATCTCGCCCCCGCCCGCGCCGAACAGCAGCGATTCGAGCTCGGGCGCGATGCGCTCGTTGTGGTCGGCGAGCTCGAGCCCGATCTTCATCCACGCCCGGGCGCGCCAGCCTTCGCGGGCCAGCTCGACCAGGGGACGCACCAGTGCGTCGACGACCACCGCAGGGCCTTGAGCCAGCCGGGCCTTCGCCACCAACTCGTCGCGCCGGGCCCGCAACGTGTGCACCTGCGGGTCCATGATGGCGAGCAGCAGGTGCTCGCGACTGCCGAAGTGGTAGTGGATGGCCGAGGTGTTGCGCTGGCCGGCTTCACGGACGACCTCGGCGAGCGACACGTTGAAGACGCCCCGGTCGGCGTAGAGACGACGAGCTGCATCCATGAGCTTCTCGCGGGTTTCGAGCGGGGGTGTCATTGTGCGGTGGAATATACCCAAGTGACCTGCGCCGACCGGCGATCGCCTACCGATCAGGGGCCGGTGGGCGACGCTGGTAATATGAATGCATTACGCCTGGAGGGGGAGTGGCTTGACCACCAACGCGAGCTATGACGTCGTGATCCGCAACGGGCTCGTCGTCGACGGGTCCGGACTCGGGTCCTACAAGGCCGACGTCGGCATCATCGGCGGCACCATCGCCTGCATCGGTCGCATCCGCGAACGCGGCACCGAGGAGATCGATGCCGAGGGCCTGGCGGTCACGCCGGGGTTCATCGACGGGCACACCCACATGGACGCGCAGGTCTTCTGGGACCAGACCGGCGCGAACTCGTGCTGGCACGGCGTCACCACCGTGGTCATGGGCAACTGCGGGTTCACGCTCGCGCCGGTGCGCGACGACGAGCGCGCCCTTGTGGTGCGCAACCTCGAACGCGCCGAGGACATCGATCCTGCGGCGCTCGCCGCGGGCATCACTTGGGGCTGGAGCGACTTCGCCGGGTACCTCGATGCGGTCGACGCGTTGCCCAAAGGCATCAACTACGCGGCGCAGGTCGGCCACTCGGCGCTGCGCACGTGGGCCATGGGGGAGCGCGCGTTCGAGCAGGAGGGCACGCCCGACGACATCGCCCTGATGGCCAAGCACCTCCAAGAGTCACTGCAGGCGGGCGCATTCGGCCTGTCGACCTCGCGCAGCGAGCACCACGAGACCTCCGACAACCGTCCGGTCGCGTCGCG
>JBKJKR010000610.1:0-5396 GCA_046597135.1 Acidimicrobiales bacterium
CGTCTTGAAGCGCGCCGTGGTGCGTGCATCGAGCAGCAGGCCGCGTGCCTGATGGCGGAGCGACTCGACCCCGTCTGCGTCGATCAGACGCGCCGCCGGCCATGTGCGAGGCGCACACACCACGGGTGCCGGTTCGACCAGACCCTGCTCGAGCGGGCCGGTCCACGCGGCCAGCCCACCGTCGAGCACCGCTACCGGTTGGTCGAGGATGCGCAGCATCCACCAGAGGCGCGCGGCGACCGAGCCCCGCGCATCGTCGTACACCACGACCGCGGTGTCCTGGCCGACGCCCAGACGTGACAACGCGGCGGCGAACCGCTCGGGCGTCGGCCACGGGTGACGACCCTCGGCGAGCGACGCCGGTGCCGAGAGATCGAGATCGAGATCGACCCACACCGCGCCAGGGATGTGCGCGTCCTCGTATGCGGCGCGGCCGGAGCGACCGTCGAGGTACCACCGGCTGTCGACCAGTCGCACCTCGCGGCGGTGTGCGGCGAGCCAGTTGGCATCGACGAGTGGTTGCGGAAGGTGCATCGGTGCGCGGTCTTTCAGTGCATCGGCGCGACGGCCGGGTCGGACTCGCGGTGGTCGGCGAGCCCGACCGCCGCTTGATCGCGCAACGGATACTCGGGCATGAAGAACGACACCGCCAGGCCGATGAGGCAAAGCGGCACGCCCAACGCGAACACCAGGGTGAGTGAGTGCGAGAAGCTGTCGATCACGCCGTTGCGCACCAGCGGATCGGCGATCTGTTGGATCTGCGCCGGGCTCTGGCTCAGCGTCTTCGCCGACAGGCCGGCTTCGGGAAGTCGCGTCGCCAGCTCGTCGTCGAGGCGCGCGATGAAGATCGAGCCGAACAAGGCGGTACCGAACGCGTTGCCGAGTGATCGGCAGAAGTTGTTCGTGGAGGTCGCGCTGCCGAGGTCGCGTGGCTCGACGCGGTTCTGGATGCCGACGAGCGTGACGATGAACATCATCCCTGCGCCCACGCCGAACAGGAACATGTAGGCCGACGTGAGCAAGGTGCTCGTGCCACGGCTGATGGTCGCGAGCAGGATCGCCGCGAGCAGCTGCAGCACGCCGCCGCCCACGGGGTACCAGCGGTACTTTCCGGTCTTCGTGAAGATCCGGCCGGTGGTGGTCGAGCCGATCAGCATGCCGATGGTCATGGGTACGAGCAGCAGGCCTGAGCTGGTGGCACGTTGGCCGGCCACCACCTGCAGGAACATCGGTGCGTAGATCGAGATGCCGAACATGACGGCCCCGGTTGCGAACATCATCACCGCGGACACCGTGACGATGCGTTCGCGAAACAGGTGCGGCGGGATGATCGGCTCGCCGGCGTTCAGCTCGGCGCGCACGAAGAGCACGAACGCGACCAGCGCCAGCGCGATCACCCCGAGCGCACGGGCCGACGTCCAGCCCCAACCGTGGCCCAGCTCCATCACCAGCAGTGCGGCGATCACCCAAACCGCGAGCAGCACGGCACCCCGGTAGTCGATGTCGTGCGCCCGCTTCAGGAACGGCAGGTTGAGCGTGATGCGACTGAGCGCGAGTGCGGCGAGGCCGAGCGGGATGTTCATGTAGAAGATCCAGCGCCATGTGGTGTTGTCGACGATGACGCCGCCGATGAGCGGGCCGAGCACGGTGGACACGGCGAAGACGCTCATCATGAAGCCCTGGTACTTGCCCCGCTCGCGAGGGGGGAGCAGGTCGCCCATGATCGTCATGGTGAGCGTGAAGATGCCGCCGGCACCGATGCCTTGCAGCGCGCGATTCCACACCAGCATGGTCATCGACGTCGACGCGCCGCACAGTGCCGAGCCGATCATGAAGATGACGATGGACAGCTCGTAGAGCCGGCGGCGTCCGAGGAGATCGGAGAGCTTCCCCCACAGCGGTGTGGTCACGGTGGACGTGAGCAGGTACGCGATGAACACCCAACTGAGCTGATCGAAACCCTCGAGGTCGGCCGCCACGGTGGGCGCCGCCGTCGCGAGCACCGTGCCCTCGATCGACGCGATCATCTGGGCGAGCAGCAACCCCGTGAGCAGCGTGTAGATCTGCCGCTTCGTGAACGTGGGTCGGGGCGTTGGATCCATGGTGGCGCCGTTCGAGTGCTCAGTGGACGACGGGCGCGAGGTCGTCGTTGTCGTCCTCGTCCTCGTCGCTGTTGCCGATGGCCACGTTCTCGCGGAGCGGATGTTCGGGCACGGCGAGCGCGATGACGAAACCGATGATGCACACCGGGATGAGCCACAAGAAGACGGAGTGCAGGCTGCGCGAGAAGCTTTCGATGATGCCGTCGCGAACCTCGGGCGCCAGCTCCTGGATCTGTTTGGGGCTCTGCTGGATCTGGGTCGAATCGAGGATGGATCCATCAGGGACCAACCGGGGCAGGTTGTAGTCGAGGCGCGAGACCAACAGTGCGCTGAACACCGCGGAACCGGCCACCTGGCCGAGGCTGCGGAAGAACGCGGTGGCCGAGGTCGCGATGCCCAGGTCGTCATGGTGGACGCGGTTCTGCACGGCCACCGTGAGGACCTGTGACGTTCCGTTGCTGCCGGCGCCGGCGACGAACATGTAGAGCGCAACGAGCAGGTTGGGCGTGTCGGTGCCGATGGTGGCGAGCATGCCGACGGACGCGCACATGAGGCCGCTGCCCACGATCGGATAGATGCGGTACTTCCCGGTGCGGGTCATCATGGTGCCCGTGTAGATCGCCGCGGCGAGCATGCCGAGCACCATCGGTGTGGTGAGCACGCCCGACTGCGTTGCGTCGACGCCGCCCACGATCTGCAGGAACAACGGCGCCATGCTGCCGATGGTCATGGTGAACACACCGTTCGCGAACTGCGATGCCACGGTCAGGCTGAAGGTGCGCTCACGGAAGAGTCGGATGGGCAGGATCGGCTCGGTGGCGCGTTGCTCGGCGCGGATGAACGCAACGAGCGTGATGACACCGAGCGCGAGCAACCCGAGCATCTTGACCGAGGTGAAGCCGTCGCGACCGCCGAACTCGGCGAAGAGCACGAAGGACGTGACCCACACCGTCATGGTGATGGCACCGGCGTAGTCGATGCTGCGTTCGCGTCGGTGGAACGGAAGGTTGAGGTTGATCTGCGCGAGCACCATCGCGCCGACGCCGAAGGGCATCATCATGAAGAAGATCCAACGCCACGAGGTGTTGTCGACGATGGTGCCGCCGATCAACGGGCCGAGAACCGTCGCCATGCCGTAGGTGCCCGCCATGTACCCGACGTAGCGTCCTCGCTCGCGCGGCGACAGCACGTCACCCATGATCACCATGGACAACGTGAACAGACCGCCCGAGCCGATGCCCTGGATCGCGCGACCGACGATCAGCATGTGCATCGAGGTCGCGAGGCCGCACACCAGCGAGCCGACCATGAACACGACCAACGAGAGCTGGTACAGCTTCTTGCGGCCGAGCAGGTCGGAGAACTTGCCCCACAGGTTCGTGCTGATCGCCTGCGTGAGCTGGTAGGACACGAAGATCCACGCTGACAGGTCGAAGCGGTGGAGGTCGGCCACGATGAACGGCCGAGCGGTCGCGACGATCGTGCCCTCGACCCCGGCCATGATGTTGCCGAACACGAGGCCGATGAGGATGACGATGATGCGTCGCCGGCCAAGGCTCGCGGTTGGCGCAGTCCCCACGGCACCAACTTAGTTGCTTCGACCAACAATTCGACAAACGAGGTACGCTGTGACCTGTGGCTCGCCCGGTCTTGCGCAAAGAGCTCGAGGAATCCGACCTTGTGGATGACGTCGAATCGATCGAGCGCGCACTGAACACGTTCTTCCGTTTGTCCCGCAACTTCCGGTTCCAGGAGGCGGTGCACAAGCGCTCGGGCTTCACCGTCGACCGGGCCAGCTATGGCGTCCTGGCGCGGGTTGGCGAACACCAGCCGGTGCGCCTCTCCGATCTCGCCCACCTGCTCGGCGTGGACGTGTCGACCATCAGCCGTCAGGTGGCCACGCTCGAACAGCGGGGGTTGCTGTCGCGCGCCGCCGACCCCGACGATGGCCGGGCAGTCCTGCTCGAGCTCACGGCGCCGGGGCAGACGTACCTGCGGAAGCTTTCGGCGGCATGGCACGAGATCGTGGCCGACTCGCTGGTCGACTGGGAGCCGCGCGAGATCGCGAAGTTCGCCACGATGATCGATCGCTTCGTGGCGAACCTCGAGTCCTCCGCCGAGTCGGCGTAGTCACCGCAGCCGCGAGCACCAGCCGGTCGACCCTGCTCAGTAGCGGGGCTTCCGCGGGCTGAAGAACAGCCGGTCGGCGTTGGCGTACAGGTACTTGTCGAGCACGTCCGCGGGCAGGTCGAGATCCCAGGCCGCGGGCAGGGTGCGCTGGATCGTGAGCGCGGGGTGATCCGACGCCCAGATCACCTTGTTCTGGCCGCGGGTGCGCATGAAGTGCAGCAGCTCGGGCGGCAGCCGCTTCGGCGACCACGCCGAGGTGATCAGGTGGAGGTTCGCGTACTTGAGCATCAGCCGGATGGCCACCCCCCACCACGGGTCGGCGCCGTGGGCCATGCACAGCTTGAGCTCGGGGAAGCGGAAGCAGACCTTGTCGAGGTGGATCGGGTCCTGGCACTCGCCGGGCACCGGAGGGCCGGGGAGGCCGGTGTTGATCGACAGTGGGAGATCGAGCTCGACGCACTTCGCATACAGCGGGTAGTAGACGGCGTCGCTCGGCGCGACCTGCGAATCGAACGGCACGACGCGCGCCAGCACGACGGGCAGGTTGCGCACCAGCGACTCGAGCCGCCACACCTCGGGCATGAGCTTGGTGGGGTTCACCCCGATCGCCAACGAGAAGCGTTCGGGATACCGCTCGACGAAGTCGAGCGAACGCGGGTTGTCGGCGCCGCTGTAGCTGATGATCGCCCGTTCGATCCCGTGTTCGTCCATCACCTCGAGCATCTCGTCGGGGGTGAAGCTGCGAAAGAAGCTCGAGTCGCCGTGGAGGTAGTCCTCCTTCACACGGACGAGGTGTGCCGGCGGGGCGAAGTCGCCCATGTGCACGTTGACCCAGCAGTCGATGGCGCGCGGTGGCATCAGGTGTCCGTTCGGTGGAGGTGTTGGCGAAGGAAGGCGTGCGCTCGCTCGTCGTACACGGCGGCGTCGGGTGCGAGCTTCACCATGTGGTGGCTGCCGTGGACGTGGCCGAGCGCTCGTTGCATCAGCACCGGCACGCCGGCTGCGACGAGTGCCGCGCCGTAGCGCTCGCCTTCGTCGCGCAGCGGGTCGTACTCGCACGTGGTGATGCACGCCGGAGGAAGGCCGGTGTGGTCGTCCGCGTGCAGTGGCGAGGCGTAGGGGTTCAACCACACATCGGGGTCGGGGGCGTAGAAGGAGCGGCAC
>JBKJKR010000082.1:0-4568 GCA_046597135.1 Acidimicrobiales bacterium
CCCGCCCCTTCGTGGGACCGCCCACCTACCCGCGCAAGACGCACGAGTCCAACGCGTCGGACACAACCGACTGAGCCGGCTCAGCCGACGAACGCGTTGCCGCCGTCGAGCGGAATCGTGGCGCCGGTGATGTAGGACGCGTCGGGGCCCGCGAGGAACACGACGGCGCGTCCGATGTCGACCTCGGCATCGCCGATGCGGCCGAGCGGCACCGAACGGCGGGACCGTTCGTAGTCCTCGGGGCGCTCGACCGCCAGCTGTTCGAGGGCCGCCGGCGACATCGCGTACGGCAGGATCACGTTGGCCCGTATCCCGTCGGGACCCCATTCCATGGCCGCCGCACGCGTGAACGCACGGACGGCCTCTTTGACCGCGGCGTAACCACCGCGGTTGACCGGATCAGGACGCACCCCGGCGCGACTGCCGAGGTTCACGATGACGCCACCGCCTTTGAGGTGCGGGTGACAGAGCCGCATGAACCGCAACGTGGCCATGGGACCCGACGCCCATGCCGCGTCGACCGCGGCGTCGTCGATCTCGAGCAGCGCACCCAACGGCACCTCTTGTGCGTTGTTCACGAGGATGTCGATCGCCCCGAACGCGTCGAGCGTCGCCGCGATGCAATGTTCGACGTCGGCGAGCTGCTTGACATCGCCGCCCACGGCGAGCGCCACACCACCGCGACCTTCGATCTCGGCGGCCACTGCCTCGACCTTGGCGACGGTTCGGCCCATCAGCGTGACGCGCGCGCCGGCTGCCGCGAGCGCCAGCGCGATGCCGCGCCCCACGCCCTGGCCCGCGCCGGTGACGATCGCGACACGTCCGGTCAGCGAGCTCGCACCTGTGTTTCGTTCCATCATCTGTCCCCAGTGTTTCAGCGCCGATCGCCAGCGGGTACGGCGGGTCATGGCTCGCCCGACGTGGACCGGAATGATCAGCTTCGGACTCGTGAACGTACCCGTGAAGGCGTTCACCGCGGTACGTGACCACGACGTGCACTTCCATCAGATCGATAAGTCCTCGGGTGATCGAGTGCGCACCAAGCGCATCGCGGAGAGCTCAGGGCGCGAGGTGGACGCCGATGACATCGCCATGGGCTACGAGGTCGCGAAGGGGAAGTACGTCACCTTCGACAACGACGAGCTCGATGACCTGCGCCCCGAGTCGACGCGCAGCATCGAGGTCAGCGAGTTCGTGAACCTCGACGACATCGATCCGATCTACTACGAACGCACCTACTGGCTCGCCCCGGACGGCGACGCGGCGAAGAAGGCCTACGGTCTGTTGGTCGCCGCGATGACCGCCACCAGCCGGGTCGGCGTGGGCACGGTGGTCATGCGCAACAAGCAGTACCTCACCGCCATCCGCCCGCTCGACGGCGCGCTGGCCATGTCCACGATGCGCTTCGCCGACGAGGTCGTCCCACGGGCCAACATCGATGCGCTCCCCGCACGCCTGACCAAGGCCGACCCCAAGATGTTGACGATGGCCACCCAACTGATCGAGGGCCTGACTGCCGACTGGGCACCCGAGCACTACCACGACACGTACGCCGAAGAACTTCGCAAGCGCATCCTGGCCAAGGAGGACGACCCGACGGAGGTCGTCGCCGAACCCAAGGAGACAAACGCGAAGGTGCTCGATCTGATGGCCGCGCTCGAGGCCAGTGTCGACGCGGCGAAGGGACGTCGCAAGGCTCCGTCGACGTCAGCTCCCAAGAAGCGCGCAACGTCCAAACGGTCCGAGGCAGCCGCGGCGAAGCCCGGCCGGCGCACCCGTAAGAGCGCGTAGCAACCGGTGGCCACGAAGTCCGATCGACTCGCCACGTATCGCGCGAAGCGCGACTTCGAGATCACCGCCGAGCCGGCAGGCGACGTCTCGGCTGCCCCGACGGCGAACGGTTGGCGCTTCGTCGTCCAGCGGCATCGAGCATCGCGGTTGCACTACGACCTGCGCCTCGAGGCCGGCGGCGTGCTGGCGAGCTGGGCCGTGCCGAAGGGCCCGACGCTCGATCCTGACGTGCGGCGCATGGCCGTCCACGTCGAGGACCATCCGCTCGAGTACTTCGACTTCGAAGGCGTGATCGCCGCCGGGGAGTACGGGGGCGGCGACGTGATCGTCTGGGACTGGGGTACGTGGTCCCTCGCCAAGGGCGAGGATCCGCTCGCGGCCATCGACGCCGGCGACCTGCACTTCGACCTGCGCGGGACGAAGCTCGGCGGGCGCTTTGCGCTGATCCGCAAGAAGGCGGACGACAAGCAGTGGTTGCTCGTGCACAAGCACGACGATGCCGCCTCGACCGGCTGGGATCCGGAGGAGCACCCGCACTCGGTGAAGTCCGGTCGGACCAACGATGAACTGCACGCCGCGCCGGCTGCGCCGTCGCGTGCCGACGACCGAACCGCTCCGGTGAGCCCGCCGGATACGACCGTTTGGCGCGGGCCGACCGCCCATGAGCTCGACGCGCTCGACGCGCTGGGCACCAAGGGCGAGTGGGTTCTCGGCGAGCACACGCTGCGACTCACGAACCTCGACAAGGTGCTGTTCCCCGCAGCGGGCGAGCGACCACCGCGCACCAAGCGCGACCTCATTCGCCACTACGCGTCGATGGCGCCGCTGATGCTGCCCTACCTCGCCGACCGTCCGGTGAACCTGCATCGGTTTCCCGACGGGATCGACAGCCCGGGCTTCTGGCACAAGGCCGTGCCGCGCCACGCCCCCGAGTGGTTGACCCGTTGGCGGTACCCGCATGCCGGCAAGGGTGAGACGCAGGAGTACGTGGTGCTCGACTCGCCGGCCGCGCTGGCGTGGGTGGCGAACTACGGCGCAGTCGAGATCCATCCGTGGACCTCGTCCGTTCGAGACTCGCTGCGCCCGACGTGGGCGATGATCGACATCGACCCCGGGACCAGCACGACGTTCGCCGACGTCCTGGTGCTCGCGCGACTGCATCGCACTGCGTTCGAACACCTCGGCCTCGCGGCCGGTCCGAAGGTCACCGGCAAGCGCGGGATCCAGATCTGGATCCCGGTCGCCGAGGACCAAGGCTTCGACACGACCGCCGCATGGGTCGAGTCGCTGTCGCGAATGATCGGTTCGACGGTGCCGGAGCTCGTGAGTTGGGAGTGGGAGGTGGCCAAGCGCGACGGGCTCGCCCGACTCGACTTCAGCCAGAACGCGGTGAACAAGACCCTCGTCGCGCCGTTCAGCGTGCGCGCGGCGCCGGGTGCCTCCGTGTCGGTGCCCATCACCTGGGACGAGCTCGACGATCCGTCGCTCGCGCCGGACAAGTGGGACATCGGGACCATCGCCGGTCGGATCCGGTCGAGCGGTGATCCGCTCGCCTCGTTGATCGGCCTGCGCCAGCAGCTTCCCCCGCTCTAGCAGGAGCTGGCATCCCTTGTCGAGGGCGGGTTCGGTCGTTCGTCGAAGCGTTGAGTACCCAGGCGGTCCTTCATCCTTCAAGGAACGGCGCCGATGGTAGGAGTCAGCGGAAGATCAGGTCCGACACACCCGCGATGTCGAGGGAGCGTCGCGTCTCGGCGGTCGGGTTGAGGACACGCAGCTGTGGATTCGCACGACGCGCCTGGACCAGGCAATAGGCACCCCACGCGTCGACATGCGTGACCTCGCTGAGGTCGATGCAGGTGATGGTCGGTGCCAGTTGGGCAAGCGACTCCCGCGCGTTCACCAGCGCGTCGTGCACCATGTCGCCGTGCACGCTGACGTGTCGATCGTCGTGGAGCTCGAGTCGGAACTGATGCATGCGGGAACCTCCGGTTCTCAAAGGTTGTCCTACCCCGCATCCGCAGGGCTAAACCCGCGACCGGAGGGCGTGCAACGGTACGGAGGGCAACAGGGGGATTCGACACATGAGCCAACAGGCCACGCGCGAACGGAACGTTCGAACGGTCGAGGAGTTCTTCGTCGCCGGCCGCGAGGTCGACCGCTTGTCGTTCATGGTCGACGACATCGAGTGGTGGAACGGGCTGGGGACGTTTCCGGCGGCTCCGGGTCAGAGCGTCTTTCGGGGCAAGGCCGAAGTAGGGGCCCGCATCCTCGGCCGAGCGCCATCGCCGCCGCAGCCGAACGGGCGGCACGTCGACCGATACGACTCGTCGACCATCAGCTTCCACGACGTCCACTCCATCGCCGATGATGCGTACGTGTTCCGCCAGCACCTCTACCGGGCGACGACCCGCGGCGGGCACCCCTATGAGAACGTCTACGGGTTCCTGTTCCACTCCACCGCCGAGGGCCTGATCGACAGGATCTGGGAGCACTGGGGCACCCTCAACGCATACGAGACGTTGTTCCAGGGCCCGCTCGTCGACCACGATCCCGACTACCTGCTCATGTCGACACCGGCGGTTCGCAGACGCCTCGATCTGCAGCGACTCGTCGAACGAGCAGGAGGACAACATCGACCGCAGCGACGCAGGGCAACAGCGCATCGCCCGGAGCGTCGCCTTCCTCGTCGCGCACCTGCACGAGGTCCCTGTGTTCTGCGTACCGGTGGTCGCCGGGCGCACACGATCGGCACCGACTTCCGGCCGACACCACGCAAA
>JBKJKR010000145.1:0-5684 GCA_046597135.1 Acidimicrobiales bacterium
CCGTCGGGTCGAGGCGCACGAGGCGGTCCTGTTCGGTCTGCAGCGTGGCCACCGCCGCACGCATCTCCGGACCACGCGAACGCGCGAGCTCGGCCATGAGCGGCGACGTGCCGGCCACCTCACCGGTGGCGAACTCCTCGATCATCAGGTCGTCGATGCACCCCACGTAGCTGACCCGACGCTCGAGCCCCATCGCGTCGTTCGCGGTGGCGCGGTAGAAGCCCTCGGCGAAACGAGCCCGCCAATCGACGACCAGCTGCTCGCCCCCGCGGTCGATGCCGAAGAGCCCGATGCGCCAAGGCTGTTCGTCGTCGATGCGACCGAACACCGTGAGCTCGTTCTGCAGCTTGTCGATGGTCGCGGCCACGACCGCACCGATGTACTCCTCGGTGAACTCGTCGGCGCCTTCCGCCCGCAGCGCCGAAAGACGGTCGAGCGTCGCGCGAGCCGCGTCGCGCGCGTCGGCCAGCGCAGCGAGCTCACCTGCGAGATCGATTCGTGGGGCCATGACGCCAACACCCTCAGGTTCTGCTCGGAGGGGAGAACGATACGGTCGCCCCGTCCGCACGAGCGCCCCTCGGCCGACCGGGTGACAACCTGGCTAAGGTTCCGGCGGGGTTCTGACCATTGGGGTCGCATCGCCGCGCCGTGGCGACATTCGGCACGCGTGCGCCATGTGCTCTCCGCAACCGCGGGGGTAACGATGAACGGGCATCACGAAACACGATCGCCATCACCGGGTGCGCACCACCGGTCGCGCACGAGACGTGGGCGCGTCCTGCGGGGCGTCGCACTGGTCGTCGGCTTGGCGCTCGTGGCCGCGGCGTGCGGCGACGACGGTGGCGGCGACGACGCAGCGACCGGGGCCACGGGCAGCAGCAGCGGTACCGGCACGGGCGCCGGGACGACCACCACGTTGGCCCCGCAGATCGGTGGCACGCTCACGTTCGCGTCGTACAGCGAGATCTTCGGCCTCGATCCGCTCGTCGCCCTCGGCTCCGGCACGTCCGGTGGCACCGAGATGACCAGCGTGTTCGACACGATCGTCCGATACGACCCCGATTCGCGCAAGTACGTGCCCCAGACCGCCGAGTCGGTCACGGCCAGCGCCGACTCCGCCGAGTGGACGATCAAGCTCCGGCCGAACATCAAGTTCACCGACGGCACCGACTACGACGCCGAAGCCCTGGTCTTCAACCTCAACCGTCACCGGGTGGGGAACGGGATCGATGTGAAGGAGTGCGCGACCTACATTGCGTGCCCCCGGAACATCCGCGCCACCGGCGCCCAGGCGCTGCTCATCAAGACCCTCACGGTCGTCGACAAGGTGACGCTCAAGGTCACGCTCACCGAGCCGTGGACCTCGTTCCAGTACATGCTCGCCACCGAGATGGGGCTCATTGCGTCGCCCACCGCGCTCAAGAAGTGCGACGGCACGAAGAACCCGAACCTGTGCGACTTCAACATCAACCCGGTGGGTGCCGGCCCGTTCATGATCGAGTCGTTCAAGCGGGGCGAAAGCATCAACGTGGTGCGCAACCCGAACTACTACGGCGGCCAGGTGTACCTCGACGGCATCAAGTTCGTGACCTACGGCGATGTCGGCGGCATCAAGACCTACGACGCCTTCAAGACCGGCACCGTGACCGGTGCCTACCTGCGGGTCTCCGACGTGGTCGCGCAGGCCAAGACCGACGGCGCCAAGGGGCTGTCGGGCATCGATCAGAGCGGCGAGATCCTGGTCATGAACATGGGCGCCAACATCACCTGCGCGGCGGGCAAGCCCGAGCCGTTGTGCGTCGGCAAACCCGACGGTCCCACGCCGACCAACCCGGCCACGAAGAGCTTGAAGGTACGCCAGGCGGTTGCGGCTGCGTTCGATCCGAAGGCCTTCAACGACCGGGTCTATGCCGGCAAGGGGCTCGCGGGCACCGAGGTGTTCCAGAAGAGCTTCCCGTGGAGCCCGAACGTGGCCGGACCCACGTACGACCTGACCAAGGCCAAGCAACTGGTCACCGAGGCGAAGGCCGAGGGATGGGATGGCACGATCAGGGTGATCTTCCCGAACTCGCCCAGCGGCCAGTCGGGTGGCACCGCGGTCGAGACGATGCTCAAGGCCGCGGGCATGAACGTGGCACTCGACACGACGAAGGACTCCACCGCCCAGCAGGCGGTGGTCACCACGTCGAAGGACTACGACGTGGCCACCTGGGGCATGTCGGCCGGTCCGGACGACAGTGCGATCTTCGCGATGATCCAGAACCTGCAGAGCACCGCGCCGAGCAACCGGTCGGGCTTCAAGAGCGCTCGCGCCGACGAAGCGCTGAAGAAGCTCCTGTCGGCACCCGACGACGCGGCGAAGACCGCTCTGTACAAGATCATCGCCGAGGAGGTCAACGCGCTGGTGCCATTCGTGCCCCGCGTGGCGATCGAGACCTACCGCGTGTTCGACCCGAAGGTGCGAGGCATCACGAGCAACGCGAAGCAGATGACGAACTTCAGCAAGGCGTGGATCGCGAAGTGAGTCACGGCTGGGTTGCCGCCTTCATGATGTGCTCGATCCACCAGGAGGGCGCGTTGTCGGTGATGTTCGGGATGTTCGAATAGTCGTGCCACCGACAGATGCGACCGTCGCGCAACTGGGTGACCGACACGAACGAATGGTCGATGACCTCGCCCGTGTGGAAGGTCCAACGCTCGGTGTGCTCGGTCATCACGAGGTCGCCCTCGGCGATCATGTTGGTGCCGTCGAGATGGGCATACCCCGAGAGCGGCTCGAGCCCGATGCGCAGGCGTGCGACCACCCCGTCGGGACCGGTGCCACCCGGACCGGGGGTGCCGACATCGGTGTAATGGGCGTCGTCGGTGAGCAACGCCTTCATGCCGTCCCAGTCGCGCTCGGCCAGCGCGTCCCAGAACCGTTGCACGACCTGCTTGTTCTCGTTCGTCTGCGCACTCATGGGTGAAGGATCGCACATCCGACATCGTGGCGGGCGTGGTCGTGGTCGTCCCGAAAAACCTCAGTGGTTTTTGCCGGAGTGGGCGAAGCGCGACGTTTGTGTGCCGGGACGGTGGTGCCCAGCCGGTTGTGATACCCGCAGCGCAGCCGGCCGTTGGCTTCGGACGTGATGCCACCGTCGCCCCACGGGACGATGTGATCGGCCTGACACGCATCGACCGGGCGGTCGCAGAACGGGTGCGTGCAACGCCGGTCGCGCACTTCGATCGCGCGGCGAACCGCCCCGGTGAACAAGCGTTGGCGACCCACCGCCATGACGCGGTCGCGGCCGTCGAACACGATCCGCTCGATCATCGACTCGGTGAGGTGCGGCACCAACGAGCCCGGCGTGAGCACAGTGCCCGATGCGAGCTCGCACACCCGCGCGAAGGTGGACTCGCCCACCAACACCGTGAACAACGGAGCCGGCCGACGGCCGTCCTTCGGTGCCGTGGCGGCGCGGGTGGCCATCTCGACCAGGGCGTCGGCCCGACGCTGCTCGCCGTTGCGCACGGGATCGGCCGACTGGGCGGCGGAAGCCCGGTCGGCGCGGGCGAGGTCGGCCTCGATGTCCGACAACACGCCCTTGACGATCTCACCGCGCACCGGGTCGAGCACCCCATCGAGGAACCACTTTCCCTCGAACGACTGCGAGAGGTGCACCCGCCGCCCGTCGCGCACCTTGTCGGCGCCCTGCTCCGACCCATCGGGATCGACCTCGTTCAGCCACGCCTTGACCTCGCCCACGAAGCGATGAAACACCAACTCCATCGCCCACGCGACCAGCACGGGCTCTGCACCGGTCACCGCAGCTGCCGCCCGTTCGCTCTGCTCGCGCGCGGCCGAAAGCACCTCGACGTGCTCGGCGGTGAGGACACCAGCGAGGAACGCCTGCTCGACCAACGGCATCGCACGGAGCGCACGACCGATCGACAGCCGGCGACGCGACTGCCGGCGCGCCACGCGCGCCGACGTGGTGACCCACACCGTGGAGTTCGGTGCTTCGTCGAGCGCCCACGCGCCGCTCGCATCGAACGCTGCTGTCTGCCGGCACACCACCGCCTCGACGCGCGACAGCTCGCTCAGCAGCTCGACCATCGACTCACCATCGGCCAGCAGCGTCCGGTCGACGCCGACCAGCGCATCGACCGCCTCACGGAACGTTTCGAGAACATCGCACACCGAGCGCGTCGCAACCATCGCACAACCCCCAACGGGATTCTTCGTGACAGGAACGGCAGCCGCCGGCTGCGAGATGTCGGGTCGTCGCACCGGCGCGACCCGACATCCACATCGTACCCACCCCCTCAGACAGTCTCGAAACCACCCAGATTTTCCGCAGCATCTGGTGGTCGCATCGAACGGGTGATCGCACCCGCTAACGAGATCGCGAAGGCGCCTACTTGGCGCCGCCCGTCTGCGCCTTGGCGGTCATCATGTTGGCCTCGAGCAGGTACGCCGGCGCCGACATCGCGATCTGCGAATCGGCCCGAGCGCGGATCTTGGCTTGCTGGTCCTCACTCGGGGCGGTGATCCAGAAGACGTCATCGCGGATGCCTTCGAAGCAGATGTCGGCCACCTCCGACAGCGGTGCGAACACCACCGGCAGCCCGGCGCTCTCCATGCGCGACTTGAACAGACCGAGGCTGTCGCGCCCTTCCTTGGGCGGCGCGCCAGGGCGGTCGTAGCGCTCGGGCCGGTTGGCCCCGGGCCGCCAGATGCCGGTGTCGAGCACGCCCTTCGTGCGCGTGGACGGGTACAAGAGCGATGCGCCCACCTTGGCGCCGGCTTCGCGCAGCTGACCCCACAGGCATTCGGTGATGGTGGTGACCGCGGCCTTGGTGGTGGCGTACACCGCGCTGTTGATGAGCGGGGTGAAACCACCGTTGCCCGAGGTGGTGTTGACCACGTGCCCCTCGACGTCCTGGGCGAGCATCATGGGTACGAACGCGTTGATGCCGTTGACCACGCCCATCACGTTGACGTCGAACGACCACCGCCAGTCGTTGACGTGGTGCTCCCAGATCGCGCCTTCGGAGCCCGAGCCGATGCCCGCGTTGTTGCACAGGACGTGCACCGCGCCGTACGCCGCGAGTGCGGCGTCGCGCAACGCCTCGACCGACTCGAGCGACGTCACGTCGGTGACCACGCCGGTGACCTCGCGACCTTCGGCCCGCAGTTCCTCGGTGGTCTTTTCGACCAGATCGGGAACGACGTCGGCGATCACCACCGACATGCCTTCGGATGTGAACCGCTCGGCGAGCGCGCGACCGATGCCCTGGCCCCCACCGGTGATGACCGCGACCTTGCCCGCGAAGTCCTTCATCGTGCTCCCCCTGTCGATGGCGCTCGGCGCGCCGCGTCCCTGTGACAACGTAACAGTGCCCTGCGCGGCGCGAGCCGCTCGGAACCGGGTCGCCCCGCGCGCCGTTGACACGTCGCGGCCTCTCTGTAACAGTGTGACGGAGTCGTTCCGGGGGACAGCCATGACACACGACAACGATCCGTACCTGATCATCGCCGCGGACTCCCACGCCGGGTTGCCCACCGCGGAGTACCGCGAGTACCTCGACAAGAAGTACTACCCACAGTTCGAGGACTTCCTCGCCGAACGCGCCGCCGTGCTCGAGGCCGTCACCCAGCTCGGCGTGCGCGACTCGAAGTTCGCGCAGAAGTGGTTCGAGGA
>JBKJKR010000156.1:0-4693 GCA_046597135.1 Acidimicrobiales bacterium
TGTGGTCGCATCTACTCCGCGTGCAGCGACCCGGCGCTCGGTCTCGCGGTCACCCAGGCCTTCAACGATTGGATCGCCGAGGAGTGGCACGGCAGCTACCCCGAGCGCATCGTGCCGATGGGCATCACGTTCCTGGCCGGCGCGGAGCTCGGCGCGGCCGAGATCCGGCGCAACGCGGCGCGCGGGTTCACTGCGGTGTCGTTGCCCGAACAACCGCAGAACATCGGTCTGCCGTCGATCCACTCGGGATGGTGGGAGCCCATCCTCCAGGCGTGCGTCGACACGGGCACGGTGATCTGCTTGCACATCGGATCATCGGGTCAGTTGCTGCCGCGCGACACCGAGGGGCCGGGCGGTGTCGGCGCCGCGATGTTCCAGGTGCAGAGCTACGTCGCGTGCAACGAGTGGCTGTGGTCGGGCATACCCGTACGTCACCCCGAGCTCAAGATCTCGATGAGCGAAGGGGGCATCGGCTGGGTGCCGATGATGATGGACCGGCTCGACTTCATGCTCACCCAGTCGGGTCACGGTCGCAACGACTGGAAGGCCATGAACACCGACCTCACGCCGAGCGAGGTGCTGCGCCGCAACTTCTGGTTCTGCAGCATCGATGACCCGTCGATCCTGCCGCTGCGCGAACGCATCGGCATCGATCACATCATGCTCGAGGTCGACTACCCGCACGCCGACAGCACCTGGCCCGACTCCCAGGCGTTCTTCGATCGGAACCTGCGTGACCTGCCGATCGAGCACGTCCGCAAGCTCGCTTACGCGAACGCGGCTGCGCTCTTCCGCCATCCCCTGCCGGCGAACCCCACGCCCTGAGCAGCGGCGGCGTTCGATGTATGGGCCGCGCGGCGGCGGGGCTCAGCTGCGGGTCAACGTGAGGACGCCCGTGAGTGCCGTGCCACCGGTGCCCATGGCCTTGACGGTGTGCGCGCCCACTTCGTCGCCGGTGGAGTTGTAGGTCGCGGACGTCATGCCCGTTGGTTCGACCACGTGGGGCGAGCCGGTGAACACCTTGCCCGACGGGCTGGTGAGCGTGAAGGTGACCGACTCGCCCGGCTTCGCACCCGTGACCGAGAGCGTGATGATGGCGCTGACCGGAGCGGTGACCGGATCGATGCCGAGCACCGCCGGTGGCGTGGTGGTCGTGGTGGTCGGGGCCACCGTGGTCGTGGTGGTGGCCGGGGGCGCCGCGCTGCCGCCACCGCACCCGACGAGCACGGCGCCGGCCACCAGGCTCATCGCGAACGCGCTCGCACCCTTTGACACCCGTCGCACCAGCGCTTCTCCTCGACCCGCCGCGACGCCGCGACCCGCTCAACCCTAGAGGCCGGTCCGTCCCGATCGGGGCACCCCACCAGCGCGTGGCTGACGTCATCGGGCGCCGCGCCGCCGACCACATCTGCCCAGCGCCTCGCGATCTCGGGCAGGATGTCCGCGTGACAAACCCGACCGCACCACGCGGACGCCCGGCCGGCGGCGGGCGCGCACCGGCCGCGATGAGCTTCGAACGCATCGTGGAATCCGCCCGCGAGCTCGTGCGGGCCGGCGGGGCCGAAGCCCTGAGCATGCGCAAGCTGTCCGCCGAGCTGAGCGTTGCCCCCACGGCGATCTACTGGCACGTCGGCGACCGCGAGAAGTTGCTCAACGCCGTGCTCGATGCCGAGCTCGCCGAGTTGCCCGAAGTGCGAGCCAACGGCACCACGCCGAACGCGCGGTTGCGCTCGGTGGCCCGCGCCATCCGCCGCCAGGTCCAAGAGGCGCCGCACGTCCAAGCGCTCGCGCTGGCCCTCGATCGCTCGGCCGCGGTGTCGTTCCCCGGTCAGGTCGCACTCGCCCGCGAGGTCACGGCGGCGGGGCTGCACGGCGAGGACGCGGCCAACGCGGCCCGCGCCATCTTGTTCCTCGTCGGTGGCTTCGCCATGCTCGAGGGCAACTTCCGCAAGCGTCCCCCCGGACAACGCACCACCCAGGAGCTGTGGTCCGAGATCACCGCGGACGACATCGATCCGATCCTGCTCGCGGCGATGCGCCGACCCGCCGACACCGACGCGCTGTTCACCTACGCGCTCGACAACCTCATCGAGTCCGTCCTCGCCCGGTCGAAATCGCTCTGAGCCACATCAGTTGTGGCCGAGCGCGGTCTCAGCGGGTACTCAGCCGTTGGCGTAGCGCGGGTGGTAGGCCGCAAGGTCGAGCATGCGGATCGCGTTGGTGCGACAGACCTTGTCGACCTGCGCCTGGGTGAGCTCACGCATCGATTCCTCGGCCACCTTCTTGGTGTGGGGCCAGGTGGAATCGCTGTGCGGGAAATCGGTCTCGAAGGTGACGTTGTCCTCGCCGATGGCCGCGAGGTTGCGCAACCCGAATGCGTCCTGGAAGAAGCAGGCGTACACGTGGTCGGGGAAATAGGACGACGGTGGTCGCTTCACCACCTCGGACACACCGCCCCAGCCACGGTTGTGCTCCCACACGACATCGGCGCGTTCGAGCACGTACGGGATCCAACCGATCTGGGCTTCGCTGTACGCGACCCGCAGCTGCGGGAAGCGGTCGAACACGCCGGAGAACAACCAGTCGGCCATGGAGCCCATGGCGTTGTTGAACGTGAGCGTGCTACCAACCGCAGCGGGCGCGTCCTTGGAGGTCGACGGCATCTGTGAGCTCGAACCGATGTGCATGCAAACGAGCGTGCCCGTCTCATTGCACGCGTCGAGCAACGGATCCCAGTGACGATCCGCGTCGTGGATGGACGGCAGACCGAGGTGGTACGGCGCCTCGCTGAAGGTGATGGACCGCACACCTCGCGCCGCGTTCCGGCGCACCTCGGCCGCCGCCAGCGCGGGGTCCCACAGCGGCACGATGACGAGCGGGATCAGCCGGCCGTCGGACTCGCCGCACCACTCCTCGACCATCCAGTCGTTGTAGGCCCGGACGCACAGCAGCGCGAGGTCCTTGTCGGCCGCCTCGAGGAACGTCTGCCCGCAAAAGCGCGGGAACATGGGAAAGCACAACGACGCTTCGACATGGTTCACGTCCATGTCGGCGAGGCGCTCGGACACGCGGAAGCACCCGGGTCGGATGTCGTCGTAGGTGACCATCGACAAGTCGACCTCGTCGCGTGGGAACCCCGCCGCGGCGGACAGCTTGAACAATGGGATGCGTCGATCCTCGTAGAGCCAGTAGTCGGCCTCGCCCTGGTGCTCGGCCTCGCTCGACGAGCCGATGCCACCGCGGAAGACGAACGTGCGACCGGGTCCGCGCTCGACGCGCGGCCCGCGGTCGAGGTGCTGCTTCGAAAGGCGCGAGGTCCACAGCGCAGGTGGCTCGACCACGTGGTCGTCGACAGAGATGATGCGTGGGATCTCGATCATGGCGCGGTCGCTCACCATGCTCGGATGATGGCGTCGGCGTCGAACGCACCGCAGAGCGACTCGACCGGCCATTCATCGGGCGCGATCGGCTGATGCACCTCCGCGTGGGTGGGTCCGATCGTCGCGGCGATCGCCGAGAGCCGTTCCCAGTCGAAGCCGTACACCTCGGCCGCGGTCTTGCCGAGCATCGGCACGCACTCGTCGACCGGGACGTTCGCGAACGTCGCGCGCAACGCCTCGCGTGTGTGCGGCGTGCTTCCTTCGCTGTGCGGATAGTCCGTGCCCCACATGATGCGATCGATGCCCACCAGATGGCGAACGTCGCACTCGACGGCGCGAAGGAAGCTCGCGCCGATGTAGCAGTTCCGGGCGAAGTACTCGCTCGGCAGCATCGACAGCTTGCGGGCCGCGTCGCCGCCGAACATCGCCTCGGGCGAGCCTTCCTTCATCATGCGGCGGTAGAACCAATCGAGGCTGGCGAGCCCGGCCGGAACCCACCCGGTGCCCTGCTCGGTGAGCACGAACTTGAGCGCAGGATGCCGTTCGAACACGCCGGCGAACATCAGGTGCCACATGCCGCGGTGCGAGAAGATCGGGATCTCGATGAGTTGGACGGCGCGGGCCGCCGCGTCCATGCCGTAGTCGGGCAGGCCGGCGCCACTGTGGTGGTTGACCACCATGTCGAGCTCCTCGCACACCGCCCACAGCGGCTCGTACGCGTCGTGCCACAGCGGCTTGACGTCGGGATGGTTCGGTGCAACCCCCGGCAGCAGCACGCCGCCCTCGAAGCAGCCTTGCTCTTTCGCCCAACGGACCTCGGCGACCGCGTCGTCGACATCGTTCAACAGGATCTGCACGATGCCACCGCGCCGCCCGCGGTACTGCTGGCAGAACTCGGCGAGCCACCGGTTGTGGGCCTGCAGACCCGCCCAACGGCGCTCGTATTCCGCCGCGGCCGGCAAGGGCGCGAGCAGACTGCCCGAGGGGAAGAACGGCGGGATCGTGTTCGGGAACAGGATCTCGGCCGCGACGCCATCGGCATCGAGCTCGCGGGCGCGACGCTCGTGGCTCCAGTTGCGATCGGCGTCGGGGCGCACGAGGTCGCCCCACGGGTTCACGTAGGCGTCGGCCCACGCGTCGAACTCCTCGTGCCACCGAGCGGCGAGGTAGGGCCGGTAGTCACGTAGGTCAGCGCCCGCGTGCCCATCGGACGACACGATCACATATCGATCCATACGGCCTCCCCGACATCGGCTGCCCAGCGAATGTAACACTGTTCCAGTCCAGGATTCGGCGCCAACTGCGCGTGCTGC
>JBKJKR010000201.1:0-4856 GCA_046597135.1 Acidimicrobiales bacterium
GGTGCGCATGGCGATGGCTGCTGCGGTCACGAACCCGTCGAACATCGCGGTGCTCGGGACACCGGGGGGCGCCAGGTGGTCCATGAGCGCGATCCCGTCGAACCCCACCCGCTCGACGGTCTGCGCCTTGTCGAGGATGGTCTCGAACGTCATGCGCATCTGGGGCAGGAACAGCGAGAACAGCGGGACGGGCGCAGTCTTTGGCGACATCGGGCCGACCCTACCCGCGCGGCGTCGCGAGGATCGGACCGATCCGGGCGGCGTTCAGCGCGGCAGGATGTCGAGCGCCCGCTGGCGCAACAGGTGGTCGGCCAGGACCAGCAAGGTCATCGCCTCGACCATGGGTACCGCACGGGGCAGCACGCACGGATCGTGGCGCCCCTTGGCCGCGAGCTCGACCGGGTTGTTGTCGCGGTCGACGGTCTGTTGCGCCGTCGAGATGGTCGCGGTGGGCTTGAACGCTGCACGGAACGAGATGGTCTCGCGGTTGCTGATGCCGCCCTGCACGCCACCCGAGTTGTTGGTGGTGGTGCGTGGGCGTCCGTCGGCGCCGGGTGTGAACGGGTCGTTGTGCTGCAACCCCGTGAGGCGGGTTCCGGCGAAGCCGCTCCCGATCTCGAAGCCCTTGCACGCGGGCAACGACAGCACACCCTTGCCGATGTCGGCGTGGAGGCGGTCGAAGACCGGTTCACCGAGACCCGGGGGGCAGTTGCGGGCGACGCATTCGACCACGCCGCCGAGCGAGTCGCCGTCGCGGCGAGCGCCTTCGATGGCCGCGACCATGAGCGCGGCAGCGACAGGGTCGGGGCACCGTGTCGGGCCCGCCTCGACGTCGGCGAGGGTGACGGTGGTCGGGTCGACGGTGGCGTCGATGTGGTGCACCTGGCTCACCCAGGCCAGCACCTCGATGCCCGCGACCTCGCGCAGCAGCGCGCGGGCCACGGCGCCGGCTGCGACCCGCCCGATGGTCTCGCGGGCACTCGAGCGGCCGCCGCCACGGTGGTCGCGGCCGCCGTACTTGGCGTCGTAGGTGTAGTCGGCGTGCGACGGGCGATAGACGTGTCGGAGCTCGTCGTATGCGCCCGAGCGGGCGTCCTTGTTGCGCACCACCATGGCGATGGGCGTGCCGGTGGTGCGGCCTTCGTAGACGCCGGAGAGCACCTCGACGATGTCGTCCTCGTCGCGCTGGGTGACGAGGCGACTCTGCCCCGGCCGCCGACGATCGAGGTCGTGCTGGATGGCCGCCACGTCGAAGGTCAGGCGCGGCGGGCAACCGTCGATGACGACGCCGACCGAGCCGCCGTGCGACTCGCCGAAGGTGCTGATGCGAAAAAGGGTGCCGAAGCTGCTGGACATCGCCTGGGATCATACGGCCGCCGACAATGATGGTCGTGCGAGTTCGCACCGGGCTTCGTACGCGGCGCTCGCGCCGGAGAGGGGATCACCACATGGATCTGGGGCTCACGCAGCGCGTCGCGTTGGTGTCCGGGGCGTATCGCGGCACGGGCGCGGGCATCGCACGTGTGCTGGCCGGCGAAGGGGCCACCGTGCTCGTGCACGGTTTCGAGGCCGGTCAGGCCGACGAGGTCGTCGCCGGCATTCGCTCCAACGGGGGAGAAGCACATGCAGTCGCCGGTGACCTCCGCACCGACGTCGGCGCCGATCAGGTGGTCGAGCAGTCGCTGTCGATCGCCGGGCGCGTCGACGTGCTGATCAACAACTACGGCATCGCCGAGGGCGGCGGCTGGTTCGATCAGTCGAGCGCGAGCTGGTTCGACGTGTACGACAAGAACGTCGTGACCGCGGTGCGTCTCGTCCATCGCCTGGTGCCGGCCATGTGCGACCGGGGCTGGGGGCGCGTGGTGTTCCTGGCCACCGTCGGCGCGACACGACCGGGCAATCGCCATCCGCAGTACTACTCCGCCAAGGCCGCGTTGCCCGGCCTCACCGTCAGCCTCGCGAAGGAGCTCGCAGGAACGGGGGTCACCGTCAACACGGTGAGCCCGGGGGTGATCGCCACGGCCGAGGTCGTTGCGATGTTCGAAGAACGGGCCCGTCAAAAGGGCCTGGCCACCGATTGGGACACCGTGCAGCAGCTCATGCTCGAGGGCGTGATGCCGAACCCGTCAGGGCGGGTCGCCACCCCCGAGGACATCGGTCGGTTCGTGGCTTTCGTCGCGAGCGAGGCCGGTTGGCATCTCAACGGCGCGCACCTGCGCATCGACGGGGGCGCGTCCGACGCCGTCACCTGAGCGGTCACTACGCTCGCCGGTCGTGACCGCTCGTCTCGCCGCCTCCGAACTCGACCTCGCCTCGGCCTGGGAGGCGCTGGCTCGCGAGTTTCCCGGCCGAGTGGCCCTCGCCTGCGGGACCGCCACGCGCACCTGGGCCGAGCTCGACGACCGAGCAGGCCGCCTGGCTGCCGCATTTGCTGCGCACGGCATCGGCCACGACGCGAAGGTGGCGATCGCGCTCTACAACGGCAACGAGTACATCGAGACCGAGTTCGCCGCGTTCAAGGTGCGCGCCGTTCCGGCAAACGTGAACTACCGCTATCGCGCCGACGAGATCCGCTACGTGTTGCAGAACGCCGATGCGGCGGCGCTGGTCTATGACGCATCGCTCCGCGACGTCATCGACGAGATCCGTGCCAGCGTGCCGTTGCTCACGCTGTTCGTCGAGGTCGGTGGCGACGGCACATGCCCCTTCGCCACCGACTACGAGACGCTGATCGCCGCGCACGAACCGTGCGCACCGATTGCGCGCTCGAGCCACGATCAATGGTTCCTGTACACCGGCGGCACCACTGGTCAGCCCAAGGCCGTCATGTGGGAGCACCGCGGGTTGCTCGGTGGCATGGAATCGACCTACCGCCCGTTCGGCATCGAGGTACCCACCACGGTCGACGAGGTCGTGGCCGCGGCGCGGACCATCACCGACCGCGGCACCGAGGTGCGTCAGCTCGCCGCATCGCCGTTGATGCACGGCACGGCCGGCGTGTCGACCAAGGCCACGCTCACCCACGGCGGTGTGGTCATCACGTTGCCGTCGCATTCGTTCGACGCCGACGAACTGTTCCGCGCGGTCGAGCTTCACCGGGCGACCATGCTGACCATCGTCGGTGATGCCTTCAGCCGTCCGATGCTCGCCGCGATCGAACGTGCCGAATCCGAAGGGCGCCCGTACGACCTCTCGTCGGTGCGCACCATCGTGTCGTCGGGGATCATGTGGAGCGAGGAGATCAAGCAGGCGTTCCTCGACCGTTATCAGGTGACGCTCGTCGACATCCTCGGATCGAGCGAGGGCACCGGGATGGCCCGCCAGGTCGCCTCGCGCACCCGCAAGGCGGCCACGGCGCGCTTCGAGCTCGGCGAGCATGCACGGGTGTTCACCGACGACGGGCGCGACGTGGTCCCCGGCTCGGGCGAGACAGGGCGCATCGCACTCGGATTTCCGATCCCGGCGGGCTACTACAAGGACCCGGTCAAGACCGAGGAGGCGTTCCCGCTCGTCGGCGGCCGACGCTGGTCGATCCCCGGTGACTACGCCTTGGTCGAGGCCGATGGCACTGTGGTGCTGTTGGGGCGCGGCTCGCAGTGCATCAACACCGGCGGCGAGAAGGTGTTCCCCGAGGAGGTCGAGGAATCGCTCAAGACCTACCCCGGAGTGATCGACCCGAACGTGATCGGCGTACCCGACGAGAAGTGGGGCAGTGCGGTCACCGCGGTCGTGTCGGTCGCGGCGGGCGCAACGGTGTCGGCCGACGCGCTCCGCGCGCACGTGCGCGAGCACCTCGCCGCGTACAAGGCGCCGAAGCAGGTGATCTTCGTGCCCGAGATCGTGCGCAAGGTCAACGGCAAGCCCGACTACGAATGGGCCCGCGCCGCGCTCGACGCGGCCGACTGAATCGCGCGCGGGCAAGTCAGCGCAGGTACACCTCGACGAGCGAACCGTGCGCCGGCGGATCGGTGCGGGCACGAATCGAGTCGAGGCGTTCGTGGATGGCCGGCGTGTACACCTCGTCGGTGAAGATCCAGAACTGCTTCGCGACGATGGCGTCGTGCACGAGGTCGGCCACCTCGGCCGGCGGCTTGGCCTGTTCGAAGATGTCGAGCACCGCGCGATGCACGTCGAGCTGTTCGGTTGTGGGCGCCGCGGGAACACCGGCCCGGCGCATCGCCTCGGGTCGGTTGCGATCCGACTCGATGATGCGCGTGCGCACGATGCCCGGGCAGAGGCAGCTCACGCCGACCGATGATCCTGCGTCGCGCAGCTCGCTGAACATGGTCTCGGCAATGGCGATGGCTGCGTGCTTGCTCGTGTTGTACGGCGCCGCGCCCGAGAACGAGGTGAGTCCGGCGATAGAGGCGGTGATCACGATGTGGCCGTCGCCGTGCGTCTTCACATGGGGGAGGAATGCCGCGATGCCGTGGATGATGCCGAACACGTTGACCCCGAGCGTCCAGGTCCAGTCGGCCTCGGTGAGCGTCTCGATCGGGCCGTTCCCACCGGCGACACCCGCGTTGAGACACACCACGTGCACGGTGCCGAACGCCTCGAATGCCCGCGCCGCGAGCGCCTGGACCGACGCCGCGTCGGACACGTCGCACCGCACGCCCAGCACCTGCGTGCCGTGCGCCTGCAGCTCGGTGACCGCGATGTCGAGCGGCGGCGACTCGATGTCGGCCACGACGATGTTCATGCCGGCGCGGGCCAGTCGTTCGGCGAACGCACGGCCCATGCCGCTCGCTCCGCCCGTGATGACCGCGGTCTTGCCTACGAGCGAATCCACGTGCGTCCCCCTCGACGAGCTCGTGCCGCCTACAGCTCGAGCAGCGCTTGTTCTACTACCTCGT
>JBKJKR010000533.1:0-2571 GCA_046597135.1 Acidimicrobiales bacterium
CGCGCACCACACGTGCGTCGAGGTAGGTCTGGCGAACCGCCAACGACTCCCGCTGGCGCAGCAGATAGGTCTGCGCGAGCAGGTACGTGATCGCGACAAGTGTGAGGGAAACACCGAACGCGCCGATCGCGAACGCGAGCGTGGTGCGAGCGCGGAGTCCGACGCGTGGCGAACGCATCCTGACATCATGCAGGACGGTGACGGTGTGGTCCGGTCGCCGGTCGACAATGATGCAACGATGGCAACGAAGATCCTGGTCGTCGAGGACGACGTCGACGTGCGCATCACCCTCCGCCTCCTCCTCGAGGACGAGGGATACGTCGTCATCGAGGCCGGCGACGGTGAGACGGCGCTGACCAAGCTCGACACGGAGCATCCCGCGCTCGTACTGCTCGACCTGAAGCTTCCCGGCATGAGCGGGTTCGACGTCTGTCGCGCCATGCGTCGGGCCGGAGATGTGCCCATCGTGGTCGTCACGGCGCAGGTCGACAGCTACGACGTGGTCGCAGGTCTCGAAGCCGGCGCAGACGACTACGTGACCAAGCCCTACGTACCGAAGGAGCTGGCGGCGCGCATCCGCGCCGCGCTGCGCCGCATGCACGGTGGGACCGGCAACGATCGCCACGTGCACCACAACCTCGAGGTGCACATCGGCGAAGGTGTCGTGCTCCGCAACGGCGAGCCGCTGCACCTGACGAAGACCGAGTTCCTGCTGCTTGCGACGTTGATCGAGGCCCGCGGCCGCATCCTGAGTCGCGAGCAACTCGGGTCATTGGTGTGGGGGTATGAGTACCTGGGCGACACGCCCGCCGTCGATGTCCACATCACCCGCCTGCGGACGAAGATCGAGGACGACCCGACGAGCCCGGTGCACGTGCTGACCGTGCGCGGGCTCGGCTACAAGTTCGGGTAGGCGTTCGGCAATCGTTACCGAGTCGCAACGTTCGCCCGTGCGACTCGTAACCATCGGCGCGGACCATCGTCAGGTGCACGCCGATGTCCGTCGACTCTCGGTGGAGAGCAGGAGCCGTCATGTCAAGTGTGATCGACGACAACCCGGCGCTCGTCCGTTCGCCGCAACGGCCCCACACGACGGCTCGGGAGCCAGGGCTCGGTTCGGTGCCCCGTAGCGCCGCTACTCGCCCCGTGGTCGTCGTGGCCAACCGGCTGCCCGGCGACCGGGACGCGACCGGGCGCTGGGCGCGCAGCCCGGGCGGGCTGGTCACCGCAGTCCTGCCGGCGATCACCAGCCTCGACGCCACATGGATCGGAGCGCGGACCGGCGAGCGCCGCGAGGCCACCTGCAGTTCAGAGGACGGCGTGCGCATCGTCGAACTGGGCACGAGCGCCGACGAGCACGACCTTTACTGCGACGGCTTCTCGAACAGCACCCTTTGGCCGTTGTACCACGACGCAATCGTGCCCCCGAGGTACGACCAGTCGTGGTGGACCGCCTATGGGGCCGTGAGCAAGCGGTTCGCCCATGCCGCCGCCCGCTTCGCCCCGCCCGGTGCGTCGGTGTGGATCCACGATTACCACCTGCAACTCGTGCCCGCGATGTTGCGCAGCCTTCGGTCTGACGTTCGGATCGGCTACTTCCACCACATCCCGTTCCCGAACACCGATCTCTTCCGTCAACTGCCGTGGCGCAGCGAAATCATCGAGGGCCTCCTCGGCGCCGACCTGATCGGCTTTCAACGCCAGGGCGACGTGGCGAACTTCTGCGACGCTGCCGCATCCTTGTGCGATGTGCGCGTCGATGAGTCGCGCTGTGGTCCGGTCCTCGCCGGCGGTCGGCGTGTGGACGTCGACGCGTTCCCGGTGCCGGTTGATGCTGCGGCATTCGCGCGGCGGGGCAACGCTCGATCGACGATCGACCGCGCCTGCGAGATCCGAGTCGCCTGCGGGTCGCCACGACACCTGCTGCTCGGCGTCGATCGACTCGACTACACCAAGGGAATCGATCAGCGGCTCGCGGTGGTACGCACACTGTTCAGCGAGGGCGTGCTGCAGTCCGGGCGCGACGCCTACCTGCAAGTTGCCGTACCCAGCCGGGCCGATGCCAACGGCTACGCCGAGCTGCGCGCCCGCGTCGAGCGCCTGGTCGGCGACATCAACGGCGAGTTCGCCGATGTCGGCGCCCCCGTCGTCCACTATCTCCATCGCTCCTTGGAGGTCGACGAACTGACCGCTATGTACCGCGCGGCAGACGTCATGTTGGTGACGCCGTTCCGCGACGGCATGAACCTCGTCGCCAAGGAGTATGTGGCCTCGCGCACCGACGGTGCCGGCTCGCTCGTGTTGAGCGAGTTCACCGGCGCCGCAGACGAGCTCAGCGACGCGTGGCATGTGAACCCGCACGACACCAGATCGATGCAGGAGGCCGTGCGATCGGCCCTCGGCTCCCCCGACCACGGGCGTGCTGCCATGCGATCCATGCGTGCCGCCGTGGCGAACCAATCGCCGTCGCGGTGGGCAACGAGCTTCCTGTCACGTCTGGAGGTCGGCCCATGATGGAGGTTCTCGACCGGCTTGAGTCGCGGCTCGACGATGCTGCGCTGGCCCCGCGCC
>JBKJKR010000613.1:0-4370 GCA_046597135.1 Acidimicrobiales bacterium
CCGCGTACTCGTCGCTGGTGCGGGCGGCATCGGTGGACAGGCGCCAGTGATCGACGAGGCCGTCGGCGGCGATGAGCTTGCCCCGCGCGTCGATGTCGCGCTTGTAGAGCCCGATGACGGTCTGGGTGTTGCCGGTGTCGAGTGCGAGCAGCAACGTCATCGGACGCGCACGTCGTCGGCGCGGAGGATGTCGAGGCCGATGTCGAGCACCGGCGCCGAGTTGGTGAGCGAACCCGACGACACGAGGTCGGCGCCCGTGCCGGCATACGACGCGATCGTGTCGAGGGTGATGCCGCCGCTCACCTCGAGCAGCGGTCGGCGCGATCCGTACAGACCGACGACCGCGTCGACGCATTCGCGCACCTCGTCGGGCGACATGTTGTCGAGCAGGATCGCGTCGGCGCCGGCGCTCGCTGCTTCGAGCACCTGTGCGAGCCGCTCGGCCTCGACGTGGATGGTGCGCCCCGGCCAGCGGTCCTTGGCGAGGGCGACACCGGCGGTGATGCCGATGCCCATGAGGTGGTTGTCCTTGAGCATCACCCAATCGCTGAGGTTGCCGCGATGGTTGCGCCCGCCGCCGGCGCGGACGGCGGCCTTTTCGAGGGCGCGCAAGCCGGGCGTGGTCTTGCGCGTGTCCCACACACGGATGCCCGGGCCGGCGCGCTCGACGAACCGGCTCACACGCGTCGCGACCCCGCTGAGATGCCCGAGGAAGTTCAGTGCGGTTCGCTCGGCGCTGAGGATGGGCCCGATGGCGCCGTCGACGGTGCCGATGACCGAACCCGGCTCGACGCGGTCGCCGTCGTCGAGACGCCACGCGACGACGAGCGACGCGTCGACCTGGTTGAACGCCTCGCCTGCGCAACGTGTGCCGGCGACCACGCCGTGCTCGCGTGAGATGAACGTGGCCCGGGCCGTGATGTCGGGCTGGAGCAATGCGGCCGACAGATCGCCGAGCGGCGTGAGGTCCTCGGCCAATGCGCGCGACACCGCCTCGCGCACGGCATGCGCCGGAGGGTGCACCAGGGGGTCGGGCATCAGTTGAACCCGCGCTGGTCCTGCTTCAGCGCGGTGTCGACCGACAGCGCCGACGCGATGACCAAGCTGAGCAACGGGTTCGCGAGCGGTCGGTGGAGCTGGATGACGTAGTTGTCGGCCGACGTGAACAGCGTCTTGGCCAGACCTTCGAACGTCTTGGTGATGCGGGCGACCTCGGTGCCACTGGCGTCAAGGATGTTGAAGTTCCAGGCGAGCCAGTTCTCGGCGTTGAGCGACCCGATCTCGTTACCGTTCGCCTCGAGACCGAACCGGATCTTGCCGATCATGTTCTTCTGCACGATCTGGCCGACGTCGGCGCCGGTGGCGTCGCCGATGGCGAACTTCGACTTGAACACCTTGGCCGGGCGCGTGACGGTGAGCTGCACCGCGCCGGTCATGTCGACGATCTGCAGGCTGTGGGTCATGAACTGGTCGAAGCTCGTGAGCACACGGACGGCCTTCTTCAGACCGCTCTGGCCGACCTGGCGGATCGCGCCGATCTGGCGGCCGCTCTGGTCGGAGATGGCGTACTCGCTGTTGACCTCGAGCAGCTTTGCCTTCTGGTTCACCACCAGGATCGGCTCGGTGAAGATCGTGCCGCCGCCCTGCACCATGCCGGCGACCACGCCCGCACGATCGAGCTGCTTCTGGTGCTTCTCGGCCTTCTGCGTGGCGACGGGCACCGAACCGGGCCGCAACGGATCGACCGACGGGTTGCCGTTCGACGACACGTGATCGGTCCATTGCGTGCCGTCGAAGTACCGCAGCTGGTGTCGACCCATCGGGTCGGGGTACCAGTTCGGCGGCGCGGACGAGGAGCTCGAGGACATGGTCCAAAGGGTAAACGGAGCAGGCCTCAGCCGCGCACCACTATGCGCAGTCGGAACTCGTCGTCGTCGCGGTCGGGGAAGTCGATGCGGGCGTGGGCGCCGCGGCTCTCCTCGCGGGCGATCGCGGCCTGCACCAGAGCTTCGGCCACCGACACGAGGTTGCGGAGCTCGTCGTCGTGGTCGGCAATGTGGACCCGGGCGACGGCTTCTTCGGCGTCGAGGAGCGAGTCGTCGCTGCGCAGCACGCCGGCGTGCTCGGTGAGGGCCCGCTGCATCGCGGCGCGGTCGAGATCTCCCTTGTCGATGTCGAGCCCACCGTTCGCCGACACCTGCACCGATGACCATCCACCGCCGCCGGTGAGGCTGCGCATGGCGCCGGTCGGTTCGGCGGCGTCTTTGCCCGCGACGATCGCGTCGACCACACGCGCCCCGAACACCAATCCGTCGAGCAACGAGTTGGAGGCCAAGCGGTTCGCACCGTGCACGCCCGAACACGACACCTCGCCCGCCGCCCACAGCCCGGCCAGTTCGGATGCGCCGTCGAGATCGGTGAGCACACCACCACTGAGGTAGTGCGCGGCCGGTGCAACCGGCAGCAGGTCGCGGCTCGGGTCGAGCCCGACGCCGGCGAGCACCGTCGCCAGACTCGGGAACCGGGTCGAGAAGTCGTGGATGGGCCGCACGTCGAGGAACATGTGGTCGAGGCCGCTCTCGATCATCTGCGCAGTGATCGCCCGGGACACGATGTCGCGTGGTTCGAGCTCGTCGACGAACCGATCGCCCTGAGCGTTGCGCAACAAGGCTCCATCGCCCCGGAGCGCCTCGGACAACAACGGTCGTGGGAGGCGGTCGACCGCGAGCGCCGTGGGGTGGAACTGCATGAACTCGACGTGGGCCACCGCGACGCCGGCACGAAGCGCCATGGCCACGCCATCGCCCGTTGCCTCGAGCGGGTTCGTGGTCAGCGCGAACAACTGGCCCGCGCCCCCGGTGGCCAGCAGTACATGACGAGCGCGCACCACCCGTTCGCCGTGCGCGTCGCTCAGCACCAACCCACGGCAGCGGCCGCCGGACACCAGGAGGTCGCGGGCGAAGACGTGCTCGTGCACCGCGGCGGCAGTGCGTGCAGTCGCTGCGACGAGCGCTCGTTCGATCTCGGCGCCGGTGGCCGCGCCGCCGGCATGGACCACACGTGCGTGGCTGTGGCCACCCTCGCGGGCGAGTTGCAGCGTGCCGTCGGGATCGCGGTCGAAGTGCGCGCCGAGCGCGATGAGCTCACGCACCCGGATCGGGCCCTCGTGCACCAGCACCCGCACGGCGTCCTCGTCGCACAGGCCCGCGCCGGCCTTGAGCGTGTCGGCCTCGTGTTGGGATTCGGTGTCGTCGGGTATGTCGCCGAGTACTGCGGCCACACCGCCCTGTGCCCAACCGGTGGCCGTCTGCGCGATGGTGCCCTTGGTGACCACGCCGACCCGCAGGCCGTGCGATGCGGCGCGCACCGCTGCGGTGAGACCGGCGATGCCGGAGCCGGCCACGAGCAGATCGAGTTCTTCGCTCACGGCGTCATCCTTGCCTGCGGGGTGTGCTCAGGGCGGGCACGAGGGCCAGCCGTGCGCCCCGCGCTTGTGGCGTCATGCGTCCACCCCGACGTTGTCGATGAGCCGAGCCTTGGCGAAGCGCACCGCGATGAGCAGCCGGAGCGAGCCGGCAAGTACATCGGGCACGGCGAAGGTGGCGGCGTCGACCAGCTCGGCGTAGTCGAGACGGGCGAGCGGTTCGGTTGCCACGACGTCGGCCATGACGGTGCGCACGGTCGCCGCGTCGGGCGCGCCACGCTCGATCGCCTCGCGACCGGCACGCAGCGCGCGGTGCAGCACGGGCGCGGCGGCTCGCTCGTCGGCGGTGAGGTACACGTTGCGGCTCGACATGGCGAGCCCGTCGGGTTCGCGGACCGTGGGGCAACCGATGACCGTGATCGGGAGCGACAGGTCGCGGGTCATCTTGCGCACCACGGCGAGTTGCTGGAAGTCCTTCTCGCCGAAGTACGCACGACACGGGCCGGCGATCGAGAAGAGCTTGGCCACGACCGTGGCCACGCCATCGAAGTGGGTCGGGCGCGTGGCGCCCTCGAGCGTGGACGACACGCCCGCCACGGAGACGGTGGTGGCGATGGGCTCGGGGTACATCTCGGCGACACTGGGTGTGAACACGTGGTCGATGCCCGCGCGCCCGGCCATGGCAAGATCGCGCTCGAGATCGCGCGGGTACGTGCTCAGGTCCTCGGTGGGCGCGAACTGCAACGGGTTGACGAAGATCGTGAGGGCGGCGACCCCGTTGCCGACGACTGCGGCATCCATGAGCGAGCGGTGCCCGTCGTGGAGGTACCCCATGGTGGGAACGAGGCCGACGGCGCGCCCGGCGCGACGCTCGGTGTCGAGCGCTTCGCGGAACTCGGCCACGGTGGCGTGCGTCTTCACGAGATCAGGAGACTCGTCTCGTGAA
>JBKJKR010000264.1:0-5847 GCA_046597135.1 Acidimicrobiales bacterium
CGCGCATGATTTCCCCCATGGATTGACGTGTTCAGAAGCTGGCGTGCTCAGAAGTCGAACCCGCCGATGCCGACGTCGACCGGGCCGGCCGCGTTGACCAGCGCGTGCAGCATGCCCCATCGCTCGTGCAGCTGCGCGAACGCATCGGCGACGCTCGCGTCATCGGTGAGATCGGTCGGGATGCCGATCGGGTCCGGGCTGCCGAGGTCGCGCAGTGCGGCCACGGTGTCGTCGAGCGCGCTCTGCGTGCGAGCGAGCACCGCGACGTTCGCACCGTCGCGCGCGATGCACTCGGCGGCGGCGCGCCCCATGCCCTTCGAACCGCCGTTGACGGCGACGAAAGAACCTGCGAGCCCGAGGTCCATGTGTCATACCGCCTTGAGCGGACGGTCCTCGTCCCACAACAGCTCGAGGCGCCGTTCGCTGATCCGCCAACCACGTGGTTCGCGTACGTAGATGTCGTGGTAGACGATCTGCATGACATAGACCCAGTCGACGCCGTCGACGTCGCGCACGTGCGATGCCTGGCAGTACGCGTCGCCGTGCGCGTGATCGGCATCGTCGAAGGTGACGTAGTGGTTCGCGACGAGGTGCATGGTGACGCGGTAGCGGGCGAGTCGGGGTGCGACCGTCAACAGGTCGGCGCGTCCGCGGATCTCACCGCGACCGGTGTGCAGCATGGCGTCGTCGGTGAACACGTCGGCGTAGAGCTCGGCGTCGCGGGCGTCGGCGCCGCGGGCGTACTGCTCCACGAGCATGCGAAGTGCAAGACGGTCAGCTGAATCGTCGGTAGTCATGGGGCCATGCTCGCACGCGGACGCAGCGCTCGCGTCCCTGCACTACATTCCGCACGAACGGCGTTGCACCTGATCGCCGCGGGCCCACCGGCCGCCTGCCCACGAGGAGTCTCATGGCCACCGACAGCGGAGCAGCCATTGGTAGGTCCGAGGTCGATGCGGCCCGCAACCGCAGCTTCGGGGCGGGGCTCGTCGGTGATCCGTATCCCATCTATCACCGGTTGCTCGAGCAGTGCCCGGTGCTCGCCGGTGGCATCGGTGACCACTTCGACGTTCCGGTCATCGACGCGTTCGCCGATAGCCCGCAGGCCTTCACCGCGCTCGGCTACCGGGCCGTCGTCGACGTGCTGCGGGACGAGCGCACGTACTCGAACCAGTGGTATGCGCCGTCGCTCAACATGATGATCGGCCCGAACATGCTCGGCATGGATGCGCCGGCTCACAAGCGTCAGCGCTTGCTCCTGCAGAGCGCGTTCTCCAAGCGCGAGATGCGATGGTGGCGGACCGACATCGTGCAACCGATCGTCGACCGTGCCGTGGCCGACATCGTGGCGCGGGGCAGCGCCGATCTCTACGCCGACTTCGCGGCCTACATCCCGGCGCGGGTCATCGTCGAGGCGCTGGGGCTGCCCGCACACGACCTGGCCCAGTTCTTCGAGTGGGCCATCGTCATGACCTCATCGGTCGAGCCGCCCGAACGTCGCGCCGCGGCGGCCCAGGGCATGGCGGACTACATCAGCCCCCTGTGCGAGGCGCGTCGGGCCAACCCCACGAGCGATCTGATCTCGGTGCTGGTCAACGCGGTCGTCGACGACGCCGATGTCGCCGAGGGTGAGGTGGTCGATCGGCATCCGTTGTCCGACGACGAGATCAACGGTTTCGTGCGCTTGTTGCTCGTCGGTGGAACGAGCACCACGCATCGCGCGTTCGGGGCGCTCGTCTACCTGTTGCTGACGAACCCCGATCAGCTGGCACTTCTGCGGGCCGACCGCTCACTGGCCGCCAACGCCATCGAGGAGTCGTTGCGGCTCGAGCAACCGCTCGTCACGTGGGGGCGCCTCACCACTCACGACACGGACCTTTCGGGCGTGCACATCCCCGCCGGGTGTCCGGTGAACGTCAACGTGGGCGCAGCCAACCACGACCCGGCCGAATGGCCCGAACCCGACCGGTTCGACATCACGCGTGCGCATCCCGATCGCCACCTCACGTTCGGCTTCGGCAAGCACCACTGTCTCGGGGTGCACCTCGCGCGCATGGAGCTCGACGTCATGCTCGCCACGGTGCTCGATCGCTTCCCCGACCTCCGCCTCGACCCCGACGCCGACGTCGGGCTCACCGGCCTGGGCTTCCGCATGGTGAACCAGCTGCCCTGCACCTGGACCGTCGCCTGACCGGGTCTTGCGGCAGCTCAGATCGGGCAGGACTCTTCCTCGAGGCCGGCGAGCATGGTGAACCGGCCCACCATGCACAACACCGTGAACAGCGCGAGCTCGACCACCTGCTCGGCATCGAAGTGTTCGCGGAGTGCGGCCTTGTCCGCCTCGGTGATGGCGAGGTGATCGGTGGCGAACTTCGACGCGAACATCACCGCAGCGTGCTCGGCGGGGGTCATCTGACGGGGCGTGTCGGCCCCGATCTCGGCGATGAGCTCCTCGGTCATGCCCGCCTCGATGGCGGCCGGTGAACGACCGGCGAGGCAGACCTTGCACCGGGTGGTCTGGGCGACCGCGAGCCGGACCAGCTCGGTGGTGCGGGGGCCGAGGTGGTTGTTGGCGCGGATCTTGCCGTTGAGGTCGCTGAACCCACGGAAGAAGTCCGGTGCGTTCGCCATGAGCCGGAGGAAGTCCTGCAGGCCGGCGCGCGGCGTGACCTCCCACTGCGCCCGCAGGTCGGCGGGCAGTTCCTCGAGCGGTACCAGTGGGACGAACCCGTTGCCCTCACCCATGGCCAACCCCCATCACGTCGCCGATGTCGGAGCATCGTATTAGGTTCCGGGAATGGCGACGTACAGCACGCTCGAGGTCGAACGTCAGGGTCACGTCGGCTGGTTGATCTTCAACCGTCCCACGGCGGGCAACTCGATGAACGCCACCATGATGGCCGAGCTCGAGGATGCCTGGCTCGAGCTCGATGCCGACCCGGCAGTCCGCGTCATCGTCAACACCGGCAATGGACCCGCGTTCCAGTCGGGCGTCGATGTCGTGCAGCTCGCGCGCGACAAGGACGCGATGCGCAAGTTCAGTCGCCAGACACGCGACGCCACCTTGCGGTTCACGAGCTGGCAGCTCGGCATCTGGAAGCCGGTGATCGCCGCGGTGAACGGCGTGTGCGCCGGCGGCGGCCTCCACTTCGTGGCCGACGCCGACATCGTGATCGCGGCGGCCGGTGCCACCTTCGTGGACCCGCACGTCTCGGTCGGGCAGGTGGTGGCGTACGAGGGCATCACGCTGGCCCGCCTGTCGCCCATGGAGGCCGTCATGCGCATGGCACTCGTGGGGCGACACGAGCGCCTCACCGCCGAGCGCGCCCGCCAGCTCGGCATCCTGAGCGAGGTCATCGACCCGCCCGAGCAGCTGCGCGCCCACGCACAGGAGCTGGCCGAGAAGATCGCCCGGAACTCGCCGGCCGCGATGCGCGCCACCAAGCAGGCGTTGTGGGGTGCGCTCGAAGCCGGACTCACCGATGCGTGCCGCAACGGTGCACAGAACCTCGCGGGCATGTGGGGCCATCCCGACCAGGAAGAGGGCCCGCGCGCCTTCGCCGAAAAGCGCGAACCCGATTGGGAACCGCTCGCCGCGCCGCCCGCCGGTGCGCCTACTGGTCCTTGATCCGGCCCTTCATGTCGTCGAGCGACGCCATCACCGGATAGCCGGTGACGCTGATCGCGTTGCCGTGCGTGGTGTGGTGGATGTCGAACGCCGACTGCAGCGCCGCGTGCTGCCCCATGACATCGAGCGTCTGGTTCACGGCTCGTTTGGCCTGACGCAGCGCGAACGGATGGAACTGCGAGATCTCGTGTGCGAGCGCCATGGCGTTCGGCCACAGCTCGTCGAGTGGCACGACACGGTTGACCATGCCGATCTGTTCGGCTTCGTGAGCGGTCATGGACCGACCCGTGAACAACATCTCCTTGGCCTTGCGCGCACCGAACTCCCACGTGTGCCCGTGGTACTCGACCCCGCAGGCGCCCAGCGCGACGACCGGGTCGGAGAACGTGGCGTTCTCGGCTGCGATGATGAGGTCCATCGGCCAGATCAGGTTGAGTGCGCCCGCGATGCACTTGCCCTGCACCGCGGCGATGGTGGGCTTGGGGATGTTGCGCCACTTGAGGCCGAAGCCCAGGTACTTGCGGCACTCCCAGTCGTAGAGCTCCGACAACCACCACGAGCCGTCGTCGTTGGCGAGCTTCGGCTGTTCGTCGTCGACCTTGAGATCGTGCCCGGCCGAGAAGTGCTTGCCCTCTGCCCGGAGCACGATGACCCGCACTTCGCGCGACGCGGTGGCCAGGTCGAAGCACGCGTCGAGTTCGTCGAGGAAGACCTCGTTCTGCGCGTTGGCCTTCTCGGCGCGGGCGAGCGTGATGATGCCCACCTTCTCGTCGACCTCGTAGCGGATGTACTTGCGCTCAGCGTCAGCGGCCATGGTCCAACGATGCCAGACGCTGCGGCGGGCCGCTCGGCTGCTCGGCTGCTGGCCTGCGGAATCGGTGCGTTACCGTTGCGCCACGCATCCAGTTCTGCAAACGGGGGAAGCAATGACCGCACCGGAGAGCCCGAAGATCCCTGGGCTCGGACCCACCATCAAGCACCTCGACCACCCGGACTTCCCGTGGCAGAAGGTCCGGGCGCAGCGCAACGCCGACGGCTCCGAGTCGTACGTCCACGAGAAGTGGCTGGCCTTCTCGCCCGACCCGCAGTACCTGTCGATCTACGCGAAGTACGACCCCGGCATGATCGTGCGACGCCACGGCCACTTCAGCCCGCACATCGTGTTCGTGCTCGAGGGCGACGTCTGGTGCGGCGACGTGCACTGCCCGACCGGCACCCACATCGAGCTTCCGCTCGGTGCGGCGTTCGGCCCGTTCGTGGCCGGCCCGGAAGGCGCCACGATGTACGAGGTCATGATGGGCGACCCGCGTTCGTGGGGCGAGGAACCCGAGGTCTTCCAAGCTGCGCTCGACAAGCACGGCGTCACGCCGTTGCCCGACCCGCCGCTCGTGTACCCCGAGTGGCTGCAGGACCTCCGCACCCACTGGGCCACCGCCGAGTAGCCCGCTCTCCGCCGGTTCTTCGGACACTGGACTACCTATTGGGTTGTCAGGTGTCCGAAGAACGCCGGGGGCCGGCCGCCGCGTAAGTGCGGGCGGTCAGTGGAACCAGTTGCCGCCGTTGACGTCGAGTGACTGACCGGTGATCGCCGCACTGCGGTCACTCAGCAGGAACACCACGGCGGCGGCGATCTCGTCCGCGTTGGTGATGCGGCGCAGCGGGATGTCGCGGGTGACCTGCGCGATCACCTCGCCGACGTCGACGCCGCGCCGGTCGGCGAGTGCGTCGTAGTGGGCGGCCAGCGACTCACCCCATATCTGGCCCGGTACCACCGAGTTGACCCGGATGCCGTCGGGGCCCAGTTCGGTGGCCAGCACCTGCGCGACGACGAGGAGCGCCGCTTTCGATGCCGCGTACGGGCCGCGTCGGGCGGCGCCGCGGCGAGCGGCCTGCGAGTTGATCATCACGATCGATCCACCGCCCGCGGCACGCATCGGAGCGGCGAATGCGGTGCTGAGCGCCACCGTGGCCACCACGTTCACCTCGAGCACTGCACGCCACTCGTCGGGCGTGATGGACTCGCTCTTGGCCATGGGGCCCATGACGAACGCGTTGTTCACGAGCGCGTCCACCCGGCCGAACGTGTCGAGGGTCCTCGCGACGAGCGCGTCGCGGTCGGCTGTCGCCGTGATGTCGGCCACGACACCCAGCGCCTGCGTCCCCATGGCACGCAACTCGGCGGCGAGCGCCGTGACGCGGGCTTCGGTGCGCGGCGCGAC
>JBKJKR010000296.1:0-3535 GCA_046597135.1 Acidimicrobiales bacterium
CGAGCTCGACGAACTCGCGGCGTTCGATACGCAGCACGTCGACGGTGTCGAGCGCGAGCACCGTTGCGCTGCGGGCCCGCCGTTCGTCGAGCAGCGCCAGCTCGCCGAAGCTCGAGCCGGGGCCGATCACCAGGACGGTGATCTCGTGGCCGTCGGCCGTGGTGAGCCGCACCGCGGCGTGGCCGCGCTCGATGAGGAACAGGGCGTTGCCTTCGTCGCCCTCGTGGAAGACGTGCTGGCCCTTCGCGAACCGCCTGCGGTGTGCTGCGGCGACGAGCGCGTCCCGGCGGTCGGGCGGCACCGAGGCGAGGAACGGCCACTCGACGGAAGGCATCGCCGTGAAGTGTCGCGCAGCACGCGTCCCTGAACCGCCCGGGAGCGCTCACCTACGATCGTGCCGTGACCGGACGCGAGACCTCGAAGCCCATCCCGCAGTACGTCCACGACATCCTCACGGACAAGCCCACTGCGTACCTGGCCACGAACCGGCCCGACGGACGCGTGTCGGTCACGCCGATGGGTTTGCTGTTCGACGGCGAGCACCTGCTGCTCAGCACCACCAAGGACCGCAAGAAGTACCGGAACCTGTTGGCCGACGACCGGGTCACCGTGTGCGTGCCGCACCGCAACAACCCGAACCGCTACGTCGAGGTGCGGGGCCGGGCCGAGCTCGTCGACGACACCGACCGGTCGTTCATCAACTCGGTCGCGCAGGCGTACATGGACGTGCCGGTCTACCCGTTCGATCGACCCGAACAGGAACGGGTCACCATCCGGGTGATCGCCGAGCACGTGTCGGCGCCCCGCATCCCGCTGGCCGACGATCCCCCGAACGCCCCCGACTGACCCCACCGCTCGCCCGGCCCCACGACCCAGAAGTCGATCGGAGCACGAAAGATGCAGTCCGCATGCTCTGGCTTGCGTGGGGCAGGGCGACGTGGTTCGCTGCCAGGGGTCGATCCGGGAGACGCTGATGGGGGCTAGTGACGCGGTCACCGCCGAGGTGGTGCGCAACGCGTTGTCGATGGCGGCGCAAGAGGGTGGCGTGGTGGTCGTCAAGGCCTCGCACTCGACCTTCATCCAGGAGGGAGCCGACTCGTCGGCGGCCGTGCTCGACGCAATCGGGCGGCTCGTGGCCCAGTCCACGGCGACCACCCTCATGCACGCCGCGAGCCTGCGCGAATCGCTGCGGGCGCTCATCCTCGAGATCCCCACCGACACGATGCGCCCCGGTGACGTGTTCGCGCAGAACGATCCGTTCAAGGGCGGCATCCACGCCAACGACGTCGCGGTGCTGCGCCCGGTGTTCGGGGCCGACGGCGGCGGGCCCTACTACTTCGCCGGCACCATCATCCACGTCGCCGATCTCGGCGGCGGGTACGCGGGTGGCGTCGCCGCGACCGCCCAGGACATGTTCGCCGAGGGCATGAACCTGCCGCCGGTGCACCTCTACCGCGCCGGCGAACCCGAAGCGGTCGTGTGGAAGATCATCGAGAACAACAGCCGCACCCCCGAGAAGGTCATCGGGGACATCCGCGCGCTGGTGTCGGGCGCGAACGTGATGGCGCGCCGGGTCGAGGAACTGGTCGAGCGCTACGGCGTCGCCGGGCTGTCGCAACACGTCGAGGACTACATCGACTACACCGAGGAGCGCATGCGCGAGGAGCTGCGGCAGTTCCCGGTGGGCACGTACCACGGCAGCTTCACCGTCGACTCCGACGGCATCGAGGCGGACAAGACGTATCAGGTGAAGGTGGCGGTCACGCTGCCCGGCGACGGGTCGATCACGCTCGACTTCGATGGCACCGACCCGCAGGCGCGCGGCGCGATCAACGCGTCGTACTCGCAGGCGTTGTCCGGCGTGCTGTTCGCCGTGCGCTGCTTCCTCGACCCGAGCATCCCCATGAACGAGGGGTGCTACAACACGCTCGACATCAACTTCCCGCGTGGCTCGCTCGTGAACCCGAACCCGCCCGCGGCGTGCGGCGGCCGCATCGTCGTGGTCACCGCAGCCATGGAGGCCATCGTCGAAGCGTTGTCGGAAGCGCGGCCCGACATGGCGCTCGCGTCGTCGGGCATCGTGCACCTCTACGGCATGTCCGGGGTGCGCACCGGGGTCGCGTCGCCGTGGCTCCTCATGGCCATGGACTTCGGAGGTCTCGGCGCACGCGCCACCTGTGACGGCCCCGACGCGACCGGCGCGTTCGTGCTCGGTGGTCGCACCGCGGTGCTGCAGGTCGAACCCTACGAAGCGCAGTACCCGGTCATGATCGAGCACACCCGACCGCGGCTCGACAGCGGCGGCCCGGGCGAGCACCGCGGTGGCCTGGGCATCGACACCTCGATCCGCCTGCTCGACCAGGCCGAACTTGTGGTGCGCGGCGATCGCATGATGCTGCCACCTCCCGGTCGGGCCGGCGGTCTGCCGGGCGAAGCCGGGTTCTGGCGCATAGCGCATCCCGGTGGTCACGTCGATCAGCTCGCACACCGGCAGTCGCACATCCGGCTCACCGCGGGCGACGTGTTCCACATCGGCACATCGGGCGGCGGCGGCCTGGGCGACCCGCTCGCCCGCGATCCCGAATCGGTGGCCACCGACGTGCGCGAACGTCGGGTGTCGCGCCACTCGGCGCACGCGGACTACGGCGTCGTGGTCGATGAGGACGGTTCACTCGACATCGCGGCCACCGCCCAACGACGAGGTGCACGATGAAGGTCACCATCGGTGTCGATGTCGGGGGCACGTTCACCGACGTCGTGCTCGTCGACGAAGCGGGCGCCATCCACGCGTCGAAGGTGGTCACCACCCCGGCCGATCCGCGCGACGGCGTGCGCCACGGTGTCGAGGTCGCCCTGGCGACGGCGGGCATCGAGGGCGCAGCGATCGAACGGTTCGTGCACGGCACCACGCTCGCCACCAACGTGCTGCTCGAGCGCGTCGGCGCGCGCACCGCGTTCGTCACCACCCGCGGCTTCGGCGACATGCTGCGCCTCGGCCGCGCGACGCGCATCGGCGAGGCGCGCTACGACCTGTTGTTCGCGCCGTCGCTGCCGCCGGTCGAGGACGCCATGACGTTCGAGGTCACCGAGCGCCTCACCGCATCGGGGTCGGTGCACACCGAGCTCACCGCGTCGCACATCGACGAGGTCGTGTCACGCATCGTCGAGACCAAACCCGAAGCCGTCGCCATCTGCTTCATCCACGCGTACGTGAACCAGGCGCACGAGCGTGCGTTCGCCGCGGCGTGTCGTGCGGCGATGCCCGGCGTGTTCGTGGTGTCCTCGGCCGAGACGTGGCCCGAGATGCGCGAGTACGAGCGCGCCACCACGGCGCTCGCGTGCGCATACGTGGGCCCGGTCATGGCGAGCTACCTCGACGGGCTGCAGGTGATGCTGCGCGAGATCGGCGTCACGAGCCCGGTGCAGATCATGGACTCGAGCGGCGGGGTGCTGTCGGCCGCGTTCGCGGCCCGCAAGCCCGTGGCCACCATCGAATCCGGTGGCGCGGCAGGGGTCATGGCCGCCGGCTTCGTCG
>JBKJKR010000302.1:0-4659 GCA_046597135.1 Acidimicrobiales bacterium
GTCGGACAACGTGGGTCGGAACACCGTGTAGGTGCCGCCGCGCGTGGAGCGCAGCGTGGCGCCCTCGGGCTGGCCGATGATCTCGTCGTGGGGCACGAAGCCCGCGTGGGTGTGGAACTCGGCGCCCGCGGCGAGCGCGACGAGGTAGCGGCGCTTCTTGCGGTCGATGAGCATGGCGCGCTCGCCCGGCTGGAATGGTCGGATCACGGTGCGTGCCCTTCGGCGGTCGAACGATCGGTGGTGGTGGTCGTAGCGGACGTGGTGGTCGCTGCGGCGTTCGCAGCACGGGCCGGGGCGCCGCGTCGACGGGGCCCGAGTTGCACGGGTTGGGGGGTGGTGGCCCGTTCGACGAGGCGGCAGAACGCGCAGATCTCGCCGGAGCACGGTGCACCGCACCGTTCGCACCAGCCGAGCGTGTCGTCCTCGTCGGCGATGCGGAACGCGGGCGCGGCGGCCGTGAGGAAGCGGTGGTAGAAGTCGAACTTCGCGCCGGGTGAGCGTGCCTCGACGCTGTTCAGGGACTCCTTGTACTGCAGGTGCCGGTTGCCCTCGGCCATGGGACATTCTTCGACGATGTAGTCGATGCCCTTCAGCACGCAGTACGCCGCCATCTCCCGTTCGCCGAGGCGGATCAACGGCTTGACCTTGCGCGGGAAGCCGGCTCGGGCGGCCAGCACCGGTGACTGGCGGCCGAGGTACTCGGTGTGCCAGTGCAGCACGTTGCCGAACAGCACCGCGGCTTCGTCGTCGAGGTTGTGGCCGGTGACGACCACGTCGTAGCCGCCGTCGACGGCCGCCTTGTCGAACAGGTGGCGTTTCGTGAGGCCACACGCCGAGCATGGGGTGCGGCGCGCGGCCTTCGAGCCGCTGGGGATGTCGTAGCCGTACTCGTCGGGCAGGTTGACCTCGAGGAGGGTGGCCCCCCGGCCGGCCGCGTAGTCGCGCGCATGGCGGGTGGAGGCTGCGCTGTACTCGCCGATGCCGAGCCCGATGACGAATCCGTCGGCCTGGTAGCCGAGCTCGAGCAGGATGTCCCAGACCGCGAGGGAGTCCTTGCCGCCTGATACCGCGACCAGCACCCGGTCGTCGGGGCCGAACATCGCATGGTCCTTGATGGCCTTGGCCGTCTGGTCGCGGCACAGCCGAAGGAAGTGGTCGGGACAGAAGTACGCGTTGTGGCGACGGATGTCGATGACGGCCGGCTCGCGGCACACCGTGCACTTCATGCCATGCCGCCCGAGATGACCGGGCGAACTTCGACGACCGCGTCGTCGGGCACGAGCGCATCGCCGGGCACGAGCGTGCCGTCGATGATGACGAGCACCGTCTCGCGCTCGATGTCGAGGCGACGAAGGATGACGTCGACGCGGAGCGGCCCGGGCATGTCGACCTCGCGTCGGGGGTTGCGCAGCTGCACCTTCATGGCGCAAGCATGGCGTGGCGCGCCGGCGATGCCACGGTCACGATGATGGGGCTCGACGGGCCTTGCGCTGCTGGCGTCGTGACGGCGGGACGATGTGGGAGATGACGTACGTCGCACCCGGTTCGAGCTTCTCGCTGAAGCGCAGCGGCATCACCCCGCGCTTGAGGACCTTGTTCATCTGGCGCAGGACCATGGACGCGAAGAACACGAACATCCACGGACCCTGCCGGCCGAGCAGACCTTTGCGGAGCGCGTTGAAGCGGAGCCAACGCCGGAGGTAGCCACTGCGGAGGAATCGGAACACGGCAGGTCAGCGGGCTCGGTCAGATCCGGCGGATCTCGACGATGGTCGACTTGGTCTTCCCGACGCGCTTGCCGATGAGGTAGACGAGCAGCAGCACCAGGACACCCGCGCCGATGGCGAACGGCTTGGCCGTCTCTTTGGCCGCGAACGCTCGCTGGTCGACGCCACCTTTGACGTCGCGGAACTTCGCTTCGAGGTCCTCGCGCGAGATCTTCTTGGTCGGCTCAGCCACGGAGGTCTCCTTTCAGGACACGCCGGGCGAACAGGAAGGCGATGAGCACGCCGACGCCGAGCACGATGAAGTAAGGGGCCCACGAGAACCCGTTGTCGAACGCGTGCAACTCGGTCTGCAGCACGCGGAGCAGGCCGATGAGCAGGAACAACCAGCCGATGGCCAACAGGAGCGCGCCGGGCACGGCGAACTTGAGATACCCGCCGACTTTGCGCAGCGGGTCGATCGTCTCCTGTTTCGCGTAGGCCTTGACGAGGTTGAACGCCTCGCCGATGTCGCCGGGCTTGGCGTCGGGCTGCCTCGTGGGGTTGCCGTTCGATGTTGGACTGTCGTTCGATGCCACGCTGATTCCCGTACTGCGGAGCCGCCGGAAGGTTGCGGAGTTGAAGCGAGAACCCTAGTCCGAAGGCTCCCCGTCTGCCTCCATGGCCAGTCGTGTCGTACAGAAGGTCCGTTCGTCCTCGAGCAGGGCGACCAGTTGCTCGAGCCGTTGTGCCGGCCCGGGTGCAGCCAGCAGTTCGAGGCGGTCGAGAGGTCCGAAGGGGCACGACGCCGCGAGTTGGTAGCTCGCGGCCAGCGGGTTCGGGCTCACCTCGAAGGTGGCCGGCGGTACGGCTTCGCCGAGCTCGGCCTTCATGGCGAGGACGTTGCGCAGCAGCTCGGTGGCGTGCGTGGTGAGCGTGTCGATCGGGTCGGCGACGGCCTCGTCGGGCAGCGCTTCGATGTCGGCACACGGGTACGGATCGTCGGGCAGCCAGCTCGTCACCCGGATGCGTTCGGTGCCGATGGCCACGACCGACCAGCGGCCGTCGGGGTAGGGCTGGGCGTGCACGATGCGGGCCAACGTGCCGAGGCCGGTGCGGATGTCGCCGCCGCCCACCTCGCTCCCCCGTTCGATCAACACGACCCCGAACCCGCTGTCGTCGCGGATGCAGTCGGACACCATCGCTTGATACCGCGGCTCGAAGATGCGCAATGGCAGCATCTGCGCCGGGAAGAGCACCATGCCCAAGGGGAACATCGCCGAGCGGGTCATCGTCGGACAGTACTTGGCCGCTACTGCGGTTGCAGCTGCTCGAGCGAAGGTCCTTGGGGATAGCTCACCAAGCCTGCGCCCATCTGATCCTGCACCTTGAGGTTCGCCTCGGTGTTCAGGTTCGTCTGGTTGGCGATGTACGCGAAGGTCATCGTGTGCTGTTGGGTGGCCGAGCCCGCGTCGGCGAACCCGGCGAGGGCCCGGCTGTTGCGCAGCGAGCCGGTCTTGGCCCGAAGACGGCCGGTGGCGACCGACCCGACGAAGCGCTCGGCGAGCGTGCCGGTCTTGCCGGCCACCGGAAGCGCCTTCGCGATGTCGGACGCCGCGCCGAGTCGGTCGAGGACCGCGGTCAGCAACGTGCACGTCAGTCGGTTCGAGCGGTCGAGTCCGGAGCCGTCGACGATCGAGACGTTGTCGAGGGGCAGGCCCGCGTCGGCGAGGACCTCGCGTGCGGCTGCGACGCCTGCTGCGGTGGTGCCGACCCCGCTGACCTTGAACCCGAGCTCCTTGGTGAGCGACTCCGCGGTGTAGTTGTCGGACTGGGCGAGCAGCTCGACGACCACGTCGGCCAGGCGGGCGCTTACCCGCGCGAGCTCGACGCCGGGCGCGGGTGCGCGACCTGATCGGGCCGCGCCGGTGACGCGCACGCCACGCTGCACGAGCTGCTCGCGGACGACGCTCGCCGCCAGCTGCGCCGGGTCGGCGGCCGGCGTCGCTGGCGTGTTGAACTTCGACTTCGGGTAGACGGCGAAACCGTCGTTCATGGCAAGCGCGCTGAGTGGTCCGGATTCCTGCGCCGCGATGAACGACGGATCCCAGGAGGCCACATACCGGCGCGCGTCGTAGCGGCTCTCGTCGCCGATGATGTCGCCCTGGATCTGCGTCACGCCGGCCGCCACGATGCGATCGACGAGCGACGCCACGTCGGTGAACGGTTGCGGCTGTTCGAACCGGTCGACGTACGCCTTCGTCGACAGGATCGGGTCACCGCCACCCACGATCCACAGGTTTCCGGCCACGACGCCCGCCTGGGGCGCGGCGACAGCGACGGCCACGGTGTCGAAGGTCGCATCCTGGCCGAGCTTCTCGGTCGACGCGAACGCGGTGAGCAGCTTGACCGTGGACGCCGGGACCAGCGGCGCGGTTGCGTTGCGGGAGTAGAGCACCCGACCGTTGTCGCGCACCACGAGGCAGGTGTCGGGCGGCGACGCGGCCATCACGGCATCGAGCGCCGCGGTGAGGGCGGCATCGGCTCTGGGGCGCTGCAGCCACGCCGGCGCACGCCGGACCGACAGCAGCGGTGTCGCGGACGGCGCAGGTGCGTCGACGCGTTCGGCGAGCGCCGCGACCGATGCACGGTCGGTGCGCCAGGCCTGGAACCCCCCGATGCACATCGTGAGGGTCAACACGACTGGAAGGGTGAGCCGGCGCAGCATCGGGGGTGAGGATACGAGACGCGCCGGCCTGCGTCGTCGCCGCGTGGCCTCCGGCGATTTCGCGGCGCGAAACCAAACAGCTTTTCGCGGCGCGAAACCCGACATGGCGGGGCGCGACTGGCTAGCGTGCCCGGATCATGTTGGGCACGGTACTCATCTGACTGCTGCTCGGATTCTGCGTCACGATGGTGGAGAACTACTGCACGGCGGTATATCTCCATCGTGGCC
>JBKJKR010000632.1:0-4997 GCA_046597135.1 Acidimicrobiales bacterium
CGGCTCACCGCCCACCGCCGACGCGATCGACCACGTGGTCATCGCCCGCCGACTCCGGTAGCCGACACGGCCCGCAGCCGCGCCTCGGGTCAAGGCTCCGCGGTGAAGCCGAGCCCCTGGTCGTTCATGGCCATGACCGTGAGGCGCTGGCGTTGGATCGTCGTGGTCACGTCGCCCGAGAACACCTTGGCGATGGTGGCCTCGAGTGTGTCGAGCGGCGCCGGGCAGCCGATGAGCGTCGTCGGTCCCGGCACGGGCTTCACCTTCGTACCGTCGCGGGTGAACGTGCCCCCGGCACCGTTGCAGCCGGTGGCGATCGAGTACCTGCCATCGGTGCCGAACACGAGCGTGATCGGTTTCGGCAGCCCTTGGGGCAGCGACGATGCGGTCTCGCCGGTGATGATCGTGTCGAGGGTCCAGGTGGTGCCGGTGAGCGGCGGGGTGGGTTCGACGGTCTCGATGTCGACGAGGGCCAGCGTGGTCGTGGACGAGGCCATCGTGAGCGTGCCCGCGTCATCGAGGACCACAGACGGCTCGGCGACGAGCAGGTCGGCGATGGTCTTGTCGAGCGCCATCAGCGCGGCCTCGCAGCCCATCTCGGTCATCGACAGCTCGTCGACCGAGAGCGAGTCGCCCTTCAGCTCGTAGCGCCCGGACATCTGGTTGCAGCCGGCGCGTGCACGCAACGTGCTGTCGTTGCCGAGCGTGATCTCGATCCGACTTCCGTTCGGCGTCGCGGTGCGGACGCCGCCGAGGGTGAGCTCGCTCGTGACCCAGGTGCGGCCCTTCGGCGTGTCGGCGCCGGTGCTCGACGAACCGTCCCCGTCCCCACAAGCCCCGAGGGAGATGACCGCGATGGTGAGGACGCCGAGCCGGTGGACGACGGAATGTTTGCGTGGCAACTGTTGCATGCTTCTTCGACGTCCGCGACCTGGCGCTGGTTCCGCGGATTTATCATGCGATACGTTGCACGCGGTGTCCGGGGCGATTCAGCAGGTGGATCAGTGAAGGGTACGCAACCGTCGTGGCGCACGCGGCCGAACGCGGCTAGCGAGATGCTGGCCGCGACCACGCGTTGCGTCGCCGGCCTCGGCTCGACGGATCGCGCGCCGCACCACCGTGCGTTCCTCGACGAGATCCGGGCGGGCGGCGATGAGGCCACCGGGCTTCGCGACGAGCTCCGTGCCGCGATGCAGCATCTGATCGCGGCGTCGGATGCCCGTGAACCCACTGCGTTTCCGGTGGTGTTCGCGGGCGGATTGGTCTCGCTCGGCATGGTGGCCTACCTGACCGCTCCGACGCCGAACCTCACGCGCCACGGTGATTCGACGGTCGGGTCCCTTTTCGTGCTGGCGCATCTGGTCGGACTCGTCGGCCTGCTCTTGTCGCTGTCGCGGTCGCCCGGCCACGTTCGCCGCGTGCCGTTCATCGCCTTGGCGCTCCTGCCCACGCTCGTCGGGTCGTTCGGCAGCGCCGTGTTCCCCGGTCAGCGGTTCGAAGGCCTCGCTGTCGTCGCGAACTCGACCACGCGCACAGCGGACGTCGTCGTGGCCGTCAGCTGTGTCGTGATGCTCGTGGGGTGCCTCGGCCGGCGCGCTCGCACACGGCTGTTCGGGATCGGTTGGCGGCTGTTCGCGTGTGGCTGCCTGGCCAGCGCGGCCGGTCAGGTTCCGTGGGCGTTCGAGTTTGCCGTGCACGACGACCCGCTGTGGGTCGCGGGCAGCGTCCTGAGCGGCGGAGGTCTCGTGCTCTTGAGCGTCGGGATGATGCGTCACGTGCCGTTGGTTCGTGGCGAGGCGTCCTCGTGGAAGGACGACTCCCGGCGGCCGCGAGGGCTGCAACGGTTCGTCGGCTTCTGAGCAACGTTCGCTATGGTCGGCCGCGCCGGCCCAGGGGGGATCCATGACCACGTGTCGTGTGGAACGAGATGACAACGTCCACGTGCTCACCCTCTGCGACGGCGAGAACCGGTTCGACCCCGACACCGTCGCCGCGATCGACGCGGCACTCGACGAGGTCGAAGCGCATCGCGGTCCAACGGCTCTCGTCACCACGGGCGAGGGCAAGTTCTTCTCGAACGGGCTCGCGCTCGAGTGGATGATGCGCGGCGACGCCGAGGGCGACCCTGATCGCAGCGCGCGGAACCTCGAGGCGGTCTACGCGATGTTGGCGCGCGTGCTCACGTTCCCCGTGCCCACCGTTGCCGCGGTGAACGGGCACTGGTTCGGCGCAGGCGCGCTCATCGGCCTCTGCCACGATCGTCGCGTCGTGCGCGCGGATCGTGGTTGGTTCTGCATGCCCGAGGCCACGATGGGTGTCGGCATCGCGCGACCGTTGCTCGAAGTGTTGCGTTCGACATTGCCGCTGCGCGCGTTCCGCGAAGTCCTCGTCACGGCAAAGCGGGTGCCGGGCGCCGAAGCCGTCGCGCTGGGGTTCGCCGATGAGGTCGTCGCACAGGAGTCGGTGCTCGAGCGGGCGGTCGCCTGGGCCGGCGCCCACGCGACGACGGAGCGCGCGGCGGTCGCCGACATCAAGTCGCTGATGTACGCCGACACCGTGGCGGTGCTCCGGGGCGTGGCGCCCGGGAGTCGCGATCATCGCCCGGCGAGCCGAGCGAACGCGAGCTGAAGTTCAGGCGAGGCCGGGATTGATCCAGGCCGGTGCGATGGGCGATTCGGCCAGCTCGCGTGCGGCGACCACTGCGGCGTCCATTCCCGCGGCGGTGAGGGTGTAGTACACGCGGACACGCCGAGTGGCCGGGTCGGCGAGCTCGACCTGCGACGAGAAGTAGCCACGAGCCTCGAGCTTGCGCAGGCCCCGGTACAACGTGCCGTGGTCCATGGGCGCCTGGCCCTCCCAGGTGCGCAGCAGGGCGAACAGCTCGTAACCGTAGAGGCGGCTGCTGCCGCTGTCGGCGAGGCGCAGCGCGCCCGCGAGCACGCGCTTCTCGTTGACGACGAGTTGGTTCCCGGATCGACGCCGCACAGCGGTGCACTGTAGCCGGAGGCGGCGCGCCGGTCGGCGTATCGCCTGACCAGAGCTCGTTCGGGCGGGACGGGGGTTGGTGGCCTTGGGCTCATGGCCCCGCGGCCGACCCGCTCCGGGTCCGAACTGCATCGGCGGTCCACAGGTGGGCGGCGGCCAGGGCGCGCCACGGTCGCCACGCTTCGGCTCGGCCGGCCAGCTCGCGTGCGCTCGGCGGCTCGGTCGCGTCGAGCGCACGCCGCAGCGCGAGGTCGCTTGCCGGGAACGCATCGCGGTAGCCCAGGCGCAGTGCGAGATAGTGCGCGGTCCACGGCCCGAGACCGGGACACGACACCACCGACTCGACGAACTCGTCGTGCGGTCGGTGGGTGTCGAGCCGAATCGTGCCGTCGACGACGGCCGCGGCGAACGTGCGGATCGTGGCCATGCGCGCGTTGGTGAGCCCGAGCGCGGTGAGGTCGCGATCGGCGAGCACCTCGGGCCGGGGGAAGCACCGCGTGATCGCCGCCGGCGAGCTGACATCGGCATCGGCCGGCTCCATCGGCGCGCCGTGGCGCTCGACGATGCGCGCCGTGATCGTGGTCGCGCCGGCGACGCTGACCTGTTGGCCGACGATGGCTCGCACGCCGGATTCGAAACCGTCCCACGTCCCGGGGGTTCGCAGGTGTGGCCGCGCCGCGACGAGCGGACCGAGGTCGGGGTCGCCGCCGAAGTGCTCGCGCACAACAGCAGCGTCCTCGGTTGCGTCGAGCGACAGCGCCCGGCGGGCGAGCGAGGTCAGCGCCTCGACCCGGTCATGTGGTTCGTCTCGAACCACGAGCATCAATCCATCAGGCACCGTGAAGCAGATCTCGACCATCGTCGGTTGCCCGTGCACCGTGACGAAGCGCGAGTACCGCGAACCGTCCAGGTGCTCCATGCACGAGATCGTTCGGCTACCGAGATGGGTCCGCAGCGTCTGCCAGTCGAATCCGTCGTGCGGGTGCAGCGGCACGACGGCGACCGGCGGGGTGTTCGACACCTGCGTTGTCTATCGGTTCCCCGCGCCCTTCACCCCTCGTGTTCGGCGAGCTCGCGGAACGCGTCGGGTACCGAGCCGTGCTCGGACAGCACGATCGACGCGTAGCCGACGGCCGCCTTTCCGAACTTGCGGCGGACCTCGTCAATGGAGTCGTCGACCGCGGATCGCGCTGCGCTGATGCGTGAGCCCGGGCGTTCGATGTCGCGGGCGTCATCGGCTCGGTCGAACGGCAGCTCGAGTTGGAGCGCCGCGTGATCGACGAGGTTGGACACCGAGATCGCGAGCAGCGTCACGCGGCGCTCGTGTACATGGTCGGCCAACGCCGTGTGCACGAGTCGTTCCGCCACCTCGGTGATCGACAAGGTGGCCGACAGTGGTGCCCCCACCGTGCACGAGCGCGTGACCGCGCGCATGTCGGCGAAGCGGACGCGAACGGTGATGGTCCGACCACCGCGGCGTTTGGCGCGCAACCGACCGGCCACGCGATCGGCCAGATGGCCGAGCGTCACGCGGATCATCTCGGGCGAGGTCTCGCGTCGCCCGAGCGCCGATTGCGCGCCCACCGAGGAGGCGCGGCCAGTGTGGTGCACCTGCCGTTGGTCGTCGTTGGCCGCGAGTGCCCGCACCTTCGTGCCGAGTGCGTCGCCGAGCAGTGCCCGCAGCGATACGTCGGGCGACGCGGCCAGTTCGGCGATGGTGGAGATGCCGCGCTCGGCCAACTTGCGCTGGGTGACCGGCCCGATGCCCCACACGAGGCCAACCGGCAGGGGATCGAGAAAGGTGCGCTCGTCGGTCGCGGGCACCACGATCACCCCGTCGGGTTTCGCGACCTGCGACGCGATCTTCGCGAGGTGCTTCGTGCGGGCTGCACCGACAGAGATGGGTAGGCCGATCTCGGTACGCACCCGCCGGCGGATCTCGGCCGCAATGTGCGCGGGTGGGCCGAACAAGTGGACCGAGCCCGACACGTCGAGGAACGCCTCGTCGATCG
>JBKJKR010000438.1:0-3585 GCA_046597135.1 Acidimicrobiales bacterium
GCTCGATGAGCTGTCGCGCGTAGGCGATCAGCCACAACGTGTAACCGTGCAACAGGTCCCCCATCGTCGTCGGGGCCTTCCCCGCACAGGCCCGAGCGTGCGTGCCCTCGAGGATGATGCCGAGCTTGTAGCAGGCGAGCACCCGGAACCAGTCGAGGTCGCGAAGATCGCGCCCCGTTCGCTCGGCGTAGCGCTCGATGAGCTCGGAACGTGACGGGAACCCGGCCTGGGTGAACGAGCCGCCGTGCCCCGGCGGATCATCGGGCTCGCTCCACGACTGCAGGATCCATCCGAGATCGAGCAATGGATCGCCGAGCGTCGAGAGCTCCCAATCGATGATCGCGGCGACCCGTGGCGCGTCGCGGTCGAGCAGGACGTTCGCCCATTGGAGGTCGCCGTGGATGAGGCCCGTGCGGTGTTCACGCGGACGGTGGGCCTCGAGCCATTCACCGACCGCTTCGATGCCGGGCAGCCCCTCCGGATCCCAACCGCCGAAGGCCGCATAGCCCTCGAGTTGGCCCCGCCAGCGTGGCACTTGCCGTTCGACCCAACCGTCGGACCGACCGAAGTCGGAGATTCCCACCGCTTCGACGTCGACCGAGCCGAGCGCGGCTGCGGCATCGACCAGATCGAACGCCACCCTGCGCCGCCAGTCGGGGTCGGTCGCATATCGGTCCTGCAGGCCGGCGAGCGGGCTGAACCCGTCGACCGCGGACATCACGTAGAAGCGCACGCCGATCAGCGTCGGGTCATCACCGAGCGCGTAGAACGTGGGGTGCGGCACCTCGGTCGTCGAGAGCGCGGCGAGCACGCGCGCCTCGCGGCGCATCGTCTCGTCGCTGTTCGGACGCGGATGGAGCGGCGGGCGCCGGAGCACGAAGTCGCCCCCCGTTCGTGTGCACCAGAACACGTTGTTCTGGGATCCTCCGGTGAGCTGGCGCACCTCCCGCACCGGACCGCGGCCCGGGATGGCGGGTTGGGCAACCACCCAGTCCTGCAGCGCGTCCCAGCGCAACAGTCCACCGAAGTCGTCGAGCAATGCCGGGCTCACTCGTTGCTCATCGGTTCGCGAGCATCAACTCGAGTCGATCCGCGAACTTCTGTTCCGCTGCCGCGCGCCGGGTCGGCAGGTGCCCGGTCGGGAACAGCCCGCTCGTCGGTTCGTACTCCTTCAGCACCTGTCGGGCGAGCGTGTCCTTGTGGACCTCGGTCGGGCCGTCTGCAAGGCCGAGCGTGACCCCCATGAGCAACATCGAGGCGAACGGCATCTCGTTCGAGGCGCCGAGCGAACCGTGAAGGTGCATCGCGCGGTAGACGATGTCCATGACCGTCTTCGGCGTCGCGACCTTGACGCCGGCGATGTAGTGCCGAGCTTTGTCGTAGCCGTGCTCGTCGACCTGCCAGGCCGCGTGGAGCACCTGCAGTCGGAACTGCTCGAGCTGGATCCACGAGTCGGCGATCATGTGCTTCACGGCCTGTCGGTCGGCCAGCACCGCCCCGCGGGTGCGACGGCTCAGGGCCCGCTCGCACATGAGGTCGATCGCTCGACGGCACGTGCCGACCGAGCGCATCGCGTGGTGCAACCGCCCACCACCGAGCCGAGTCTGCGCGATCGCGAATCCGCGACCCTCCTCGCCGATGAGGTTGGACGCAGGCACCCGACATCCGTTGAAGCGGAGGTAGCCATGACTTCCCTCGTGCGCGTCAGAACCGCCGAGTCCGACGTTGCGCACCAACTCGAGGCCCGGGGTGCCTTTCGGCACGAGGACCATCGATGACCCACGGTGCACGGCCACCGACGGATCGGTGATCGTCATGACGATGAGGAACGACGCATAGGGGTAGTTGGAGGCGAACCACTTCTCGCCGTCGATCACCCATTCGTCACCATCGCGCACCGCACGGCAGGTGAACTCGCCCGGGTCGGCACCGGCCTGGGGTTCGGTCATGGAGTACGTCGACGAGATCAGCCCGTCGAGCAGCGGCTGGAGGTACATCGCCTTCTGCTCCTCGGTGCCGAAGTGCGCCAGCACCTCGGCGTTGCCCGAGTCCGGCGCCTGGCAGCCGAACACGCTCGGCGCCCACGTCGAGCGGCCGAGCATCTCGTTCATGAGTGCGAGCCGGGTGTTCCCCATGCCCATGCCCCCGAGCGACGGCGGCAGGTGCATCGCCCAAAGCCCCTTCTCGCGCACCCGCTGTTGCAGTGGTCGGATGACGGCGTCCTGGATGGGGTGCGACTTGTCGTAGGACGCGTTTGCGTCGGGCACGAGCGCGTCGATCGGCTCGACCTCGTCGCGTACGAAATCACGCACCCAGTCGAGCAACTCCTGGAACTCCGGCTCCACCCCGAAATCGATCGCCACGGCGCGCTCCCCCACTTGTCCGCCGATCAGCATGACATCCTGGCGGGCGCGCCGGGGTCTGCGATCAGGAACCGGGGGCGGCCATTGCGGTGATCTCGAGGCCCGCGAGTTGGCCTTGTTCGCGCCACCCTTCGAGCGCGGCGACGAAGTCGAGTGCGCTGCCCATGTAGGCACCGAACTTGGCGCCGTTCTCGTCGCCCGCCGCGCCCTCGTTGTTGAGGTAGCTGGGGGTGCAGGTCTCGAAATACCGGCCATAGGCAGCCAAGGTGCCCAGGATGACCTGGAACCATTCCTCTTCGGCCGCGGGCGTGGGCTCGACGGTGGTCGCACCGGCGTCGAGGCAGCGCTTGATCGTGCAGGCGCTGTGCACCGCGATCTGCGTGATCGTGAAGGCGAAGTTGACGTCCTGGCCGCCTTGGATAGCGCTGTTCATCATGAAGTTCGGGAACCCGCGCGTGTGGATGCCGTGCAGGGTGTGCGGCCCTTGCGACCATGCCTGGCTCAGCGACACGCCGTCGCGGCCCTTGGGATCGAAACCGAGGCGATGCGTGTAGAACGTGAGCACCTCGAAGCCCGAGGCGTAGATCAGGCAGTCGACGGGATGCTCGACGCCGTCGACCACCACGCCGGTGGGTGTGATGCGATCGACACCGCGGCCGTCGGTGTCGATGAGCTTTACGTTCGGGCGGTTGAAGGCCGGCAGGTAGTCGTCGTGGAAGCACGGCCGCTTGCAGCTCACCTTGTACCAGGGCTTGAGCAGCTCGGCGGTGGCCTTGTCCTCGACCACCGCGTCGATGCGGGCGCGGATCTTCTCCATGTTGGCGTAGTCGAGCAGTTCGAGCGCGAGCTCGTCCTCCGGCGTGGCGACCGGCCGGCGCGTGTCGTCGCGGAGCAGCGCGGTCCACCCGTCCTGCACCATGTCGACCTCGGGGTACTTGCCGGTGATCATCCCGGTGAAGTTCTCGATGCGCGCCCGCTGCCAGCCCGGCTTGGCCGCCATCTGTGCGAACCACTCGGGGTCGGTCATCTGCTGGTTGCGCGGGCCGACGGCCGACGGGGTTCGCTGGAACACGAGCACTTGCTCGGCCGCCTCGGCGAGCTTCGGCACCGCCTGCACGGATGTAGCACCCGTACCGATGATGCCGACGATCTTGTCGCCGAGCTTGTCCATGAACTCCTCCGGGCCGCCACCGGTGTAGTCGTAGTCCCATCGGCTGGTGTG
>JBKJKR010000471.1:0-8027 GCA_046597135.1 Acidimicrobiales bacterium
GGCGAACGATCCGTGCGCGACGTAGAACATCGAAACGCCCATCACGCGTTCGCCGTACCGGCGGGGTTGTCCGATGCGGAGGCGGCCGGCTTCTGGATCCCGCACCTCACCGCGTGGGTCGGCCTCGTCGAGCGCGGCGGCATCGCGCCGGGCGATGTGGTCGCCGTGCTGGGCGCGTCGGGTGGCAGCGGCATCGCCGCGGTGCAACTCGCCAAGGCGCTCGGCGCGCGTGTCCTTGCGGTGGTGGGCGATGACGAGAAGGCCGAGTTCTGTCGCGGGCTCGGCGCCGACGTCACCATCGATCGGCGTCGTGGACCACTCGACGAAGCGCTGCGCGCCGCGACCGACGGTCGGGGCATCGACCTCATCTACGACCCGGTGGGCGGCGCGGCGGCCGAGGACGCGGTGCGGGCGCTCGCGCGCGGCGGACGACTGTTGGCCATCGGCTTCGCCAGCGGACGCTGGCCGGTGATCGACATCCACGACCTGGTCGTCACCAACACGTCGATCATCGGCGTCATCGCCGGCGGCCTCGCACGTCGCGAGCTCGACGAGATCCATGCTGCGCTCGAGGCGCTCGTCGTCGACGGCCGCCTTCGCAACGCGGTCACCGGTGAGGTTCCGTTCGAGGATCTGCCGGCCGCGCTGCAACTCATGGCCGACGGGGGAGTGGTCGGCAAGCGGGTCGTGGTGCCGTCATCCGGCGATGCGTGACGGGTCGGCGTAGGCAAGGACGGCGTCTCGGTCTGCGGCAAGCACGAAGCCGGCTTTGATCGCCGCGTCGGCGCTCGCGCGATAGCGCTCGAGGTACGTGGCGCGCGACGGGTAGAGCTGCGTGAGGCGCTCGGCCGCGAGCGGCTTCGTCGAGCCCGACAACGTGCACAGAGGCGCCGGTTTGGGGCCCACCGCACCGGACAGCGCGTCGACAGGTACGTCGACGGGGGGCGTGCGAATGCCACCGGTTGCGATGCCGTCGGCGTCGCGGACGATCGACGGCGGCGACCCCGCTTGCACTTCGAGGCGTGGCGCGCCTGGAGGTGGCGTGTTCTTGTGCACCCATTCCTTCAGCGCGCGCAGGCCCGCCTTCGCGACGACGTGCAGCGGACCGTTGTTGATCGGCAGTCCGCAATCGATGAAGTTCGCGGTCTGGCCGAGGACCCGCGCGTCAGCGTGCGCAGTGCCAGCCACCTCCCACAGTCGAAAGCGATCGTTGTCGGGTTGGCGCGCCGCGTACGAGTTCAGGATGCCCACGACATCGGTCTCGGTCTGGACGTCGAGCACTGGCACATCGAGGTCCGTGCGGAAGATCGTCGGCGTGCCGGAGAGTGCGTTGGCCAGGTTCACGTGCGCTCCGGCGGCGGCCAGTGGCAGACCGACCGCGCCACGGCTGTGCACGAAGAACCCGTCGAACGCCTTGGTCAGCGGTTGCACGCCGTTGTAGTAGGTCACGAGGGCGAACGCGGACTGCGACTCGCCCGCGGCGATCACCCGTTGCGGGATCAGGCCGCGCAGGCCCGCACCGCCGCGGATCGCGCGGGCGACCTGGGTGAACATGTCCGACGAATAGCCGTCACCCGGATGTTGCAGGGTGGCATAGCGAACCGGGTCGGTCGCCTTTAGACCCGTGCCCTGCAGCGCGGCGCCTGGTGAGGTGTCGGGCACTTTCGTGAGCACGGGCCCGCCCTCGACGCCGATGCGTTGCGCCGAGACGCCCACCCACACGTCCCCCGAACGGGCGATCTCCTCGGCCGTGTTCGTCCACTCGGGGTTGGCGTCGAGACCGCCGCTCACGTTGAGCCACTCGACGATCACCGTGCCGCTGAACGCAGAGGTGGTGGCGGGTGCCCGCACCAGCACACGCGTGCGGTACGGGGCGCCCGAGTCGGGAACGAACGTCCATCGACCATCGCCAGTGAGCGCGCCGTCGACCTTGTACGCAACCGCAGTGCCGACCGCTTCGTACTCGCGTTCCACGTAGCCCAGCCGTGGCAGGTCGGGCTTGGTCGCCTCACCCATCAGCACCCCGCTGCCGCCGCTCAGCTCGGTCGACAGGTCGGCGGCCGGCCCGGGGGGCCGCGAGACGGTCGGCGTCGGAGCGACCGTGCTGCTCGTGCTCAGTCCGCTCGATTTCGCCGCCGTGGTAGTCGCCGCGCTCGCCGCGCTGTCGGTGGTTGCGGGCGACACAGCGGGATCGCCGCCCGAGCATGCCGACAGCATGATCAGCACAGCTGTCGCCGCGCCGGCCGCCCGTCGATCGATCCGCTGCAACCGAGACGCCATTGCCATCACGCTCCCCTGTCGTCGCTGCGTGGCGATCAGCTGCTGATCCGCTTCGGAGTCGCAGGAGCCTCGCACGTTCTCGCACGCGACGAGGTAGTGGTGAGTCGGGCCCCCTGCGTAGCGGGGTCACCCGCTATCCCGTGCTGACCCCGCGCCACCCTCAGGCCGCTTCTGCCTCGGGCGCAGTTTCGGTAGGGCTGGGTGGGGCGGAGGCGAACCAGACCATGTCGTTGTGGATGGGTTCGCCGGGTGGGTGGCGGTAGGTGTGTCCGGGCGGCGGGCCGGGTGGTGGGGTCAGCCCGGGTGGTGTGGGTTTGGTGTGGCCGCGGATGATGCTGCCGTTGTCGAGCCGGTGCACGAGCCCATCGGGCACATCTGCGTTGCCGGTGACTTCGGCTTTGCCGCGGTGGATGGCGTCGTGGTGGAACGGGCAGTGCGCCGCGAGATTCGCGGTGTCGGTGGGACCTGAGTCGCGGCGCCAGTGGGCGATGTGGTGCACCTCAAGATGCCGCGAGTTCGGGCACTGAGCCCCGGCTCGCCGGTTCTACGAGTTCCACTCGTCGCCCTTCGCACCCCATCCGCCGGCCACGGCGCCATCGAGGTAGATGCGCCGGTGGGCGATGCGCCACACGCCGTCACGTACCTCGAGACGGTCGACGTAGCGGCCCCAATGATCGATGCCCGCGTCGCCTACAACTGCGAGCCAGTAGCACCACGAACGAGCGTGGTGTTCATCGTCGATCTCGATGAGATGACTCGTCAGGTGATGGCGGATGCTCGGCACCGACGCGTTCGACGCGAGGTGCGCGACGCCGCGGCCGAACATGGCGCGGATCGCGTCCTGGCCCTCGTGGCGCGCCTGCCCCGCGACTTCGAGCACGCCATCGGGCAGGAACAAGGCGACGACGTCGTCGACGCGTCCGGCGTCGATGCGATGGACATAGGTCGCGACGACACGGCGGACGGCTTCCTCGGAGCTCATGCGTCTTCCTTTGTGGATCCTTCAGAGGTCGACAGGAGATCCCCTTCGTGGTGCTTCCCCGCACCAAACCCTAAGGCAGGCCGAGAGGGCGTGCGGCGAGCGCGGCAGCGCGGCCCGCGCGGTGCTAGGCCATGACTGTCGGTTCCGGACCAAGGGGTGCAAGTGACGGATCGTGTCGATGTCGTGATCGTGGGGGCCGGCGCGGCGGGGGCGACGCTCGCCGCCCGCCTGAGCGAGGACACCTCGCGCCAGGTGCTGCTGCTCGAAGCCGGCCCGAGCAGGAAGGACGCACACGCCGACCTGCTGTCGAACGTGACCTTCGCCCTCACCCAGCGCGACTGGGGGTTCAGCGCGCAGGCCAACCCCACGCGCACCGTGCCGTTCCCGCAGGGCAAGGCGCTCGGCGGTGGCTCCGCGGTCAACGGCGCGCTCGCGCTGCGGGCGCTCCCCGAGGACATGGATGCGTGGGAAGCGGCGGGCAACCCCGGTTGGGGCTGGACCGACATGCTCCGCTGCTTCCGCCGCCTCGAAGATGACGACCGCGGCGAGAGCGACATCCACGGCGCCGGCGGCCCGATCCCCGTGGTGCGGTGGCGCGACGAGGAGTTCACGGCCCAGCAGCGTTCGTTCTACGACGCGTGTCGCGAGGCCGGGCTCGACGCGGTCGCCGATCACAACGACGGCCGTTCGAGTGGCATCGGCTCGTTCCCGATGAATCGCCGCGACGGTGTGCGCGTGTCCACCGCCATCGGCTACCTCGAACCGGCGAGCGGCCGCCCGAACCTCACCGTGCGCGGCGGCGTGCTCGTCGATCGTGTCGTGGTGCGCGACGGGCGCGCCATCGGCGTCGAGATCATCGTCGACGGTGCACGCGAGCTCATCGAGGCCGACGAGGTGGTCGTGAGCTGCGGCGCGATCCAGACGCCGCCGTTGCTGATGCGTTCGGGCATCGGTCCCGGAGCGCTATTGCGCGATCTCGGCATCGACGTGCACGCCGACCTTTCGGGCGTCGGTACCAACCTCGTCGAGCACCCGGGCGCGTTCTTGTTCCTCGTGCCCAACGAGGGTGTGTGCGACACCGACGAAGTCCAGTTCCAACTCGGTGCGCGCATCACCGCGCCCGGCAGCAACGAACGCAACGACCTGCTGCTCGGCATGATGAGCCACTGGGACCTGCGACCCACCCCCGAGATGCGCGACATGGTGGGCGCCGACGTGGTGTTCGCGCTCACGTGCGGTGTGTTGTTGCCGCAGGCGCGCGGCCGGGTGGCCATCACGTCGGCCGCGCCCGACGCGGCACCGTTCGTCGATCTCAACTTGGCCGGCCACCCCGAGGACGAACGCCGCCTCGTCGCGGCGTTGCGGCTCATGCGCGAGATCACGCGCACCGCGCCGATGCGCGACCGCGTGAAGAGCTTCGCGCTCATCGACGACGCCGCGTGGGAGAGCGACGCCTCGCTCGGCGCGTACGTCCAGTCGGTATCGGCACCGTGGTATCACCCGTCGGGCACGGCACGCATGGGCCCCGCGTCGGCCGAGAACACCGTCGTCGATCACACGTTGCGCGTGCACGGCATCGGCGGGCTGCGGGTGGCCGATCTGTCGATCTCGCCGACCATCGTGCGCGCCACCACCAACCTCACGGCCATCGCCGTCGGCGAACGAGCCGCCGAGCTGATGGCATGAGCCTCATGGGCACCCGCGTCAAGCGGGTCGAGGACCCGCGCCTGCTCACCGCGGGCGGCACCTACATCGACGACGTGCAAGCCGACGACGCCGCGCACGTCGTGTTCGTGCGGGCAACGGTGGCACACGCGACGTTCCGCGTCACCGACCGCGCCGCCGCGCTCGCCGCGCCCGGCGTCTTGGGCGTGCACACCTTCGACGACTTGGCGCTGGAACCTGCGGGCGACCCCGACATCTCGGCCATGTTCGCGTTGCCCATCGTGCGCCCGTGGCTCGCCGTCGGTGTGGTGCGCTTCATCGGCGAACCCATCGTGGCAGTCGTCGCGACGTCGCGCGACGCCGCGGTTGACGCCGCTGAACTGGTTGCCGTGCACTACGACCCGCTTCCCGTGGTGGTCGATGTGGAAGCCGCCATGCGCGCCGACGCGCCGGTCTTGTTCGCAGGCACCGGCACCAACGTGGTGGTGTCGGCCGGTTCATGGGATGACGACGCCGACTTCTTCGAAGGCTGCGACGTGGTGGTGCGCGAGCGCATCGTCAACAGCCGCGTGGCCGCCGCGCCGCTCGAGACGCGCGGCGCGATCAGCCGGTGGCGCGACGGTCGTCTCGAACATTGGACACCCACACAACGTCCGCACGGCATTCGCGACACGTTGGCCGGCTACCTCGGCGTGGCCCCCGCCGACGTGCGGCTGCGCACACCCGACGTGGGTGGCGGATTCGGCGTGAAGATCGGTGTGGCCCGCGAAGAAGTGGTGGTCGCGCAACTGGCGCAGCTCACCGGCCGGTGCTTGCGGTGGTACGAGACGCGCAGCGAGTCGTTGCAGGCCATGGGGCACGGGCGCGCGCAGGTGCAGTACGCCGAGCTGGGCGGCACACGCGACGGACGCCTCGTGGCGTACCGGCTGCGGGTCGTGCAAGAAGCAGGGGCGTATCCCGACGTCGGCGCGATCCTGCCCATCTACACCGGGCTCATGGCGCCCGGCGTGTACGGCATCGAGCGCGTGGCGTTCGCATCGCGATCTGTGCTCGCGAACACTGCGCCCACCGTCGCGTTCCGCGGCGCCGGACGGCCCGAGGCCACAGCGGCGCTCGAGCGCATGGTCGACATCTACGCGGCCGAGATCGCGATGGATCCGGCCGCGCTTCGTAAGCGCAACGTGATCGGGCACGACGCGTTCCCGTTCACCACACCCACCGGTGCGGTGTACGACAGCGGCAACTACGAAGGCGCGCTCGACAAGGTGCTCGCCGCGGCGGGATACGCCGCGTTGCGCGACGAACAACAACGGCGTCGCGACACGAACGAGCGGCATCAGCTCGGTATCGGCCTGTGCGTGTATGTCGAGATCACCAACGCGCCCGGTGGCAGCGAGACCACCACCATCACGATCGATGACGGCGGACGCGTCACCGTCACCACCGGCAGCAGCCCCACAGGGCAGGGCCACGAGACCACGTGGTCGATGCTGGTGGCCGACCGACTCGGCATCGCCATTGACGACATCCGCGTGGTGTTCGGCGACACCGACGTGGTTCCCACCGGGCGGGGCACCATGGGCTCGAGCTCGGTGCAGGTGGCCGGGGTTGCGGTCGATGACGCCGCGGTGGCCATGTTCGAACACGCCCGCACGCTCGCGGCCGACGAGCTCGAGGCGAACGCCAACGATCTGGTCGCGGTGGCCGGCGGGCTGCAGGTGGCGGGCACCCCGTCGAAGGCCATCAGCTGGGCCGCGCTCGCCGGTGTCGCAGCGCGACGCGACGGCGCACCGCTCATGGCCACCGCGAGCTTCGAGGCACCGGGGCCGACGTTCCCGTTCGGCGCGCAGCTCGCCGTGGTCGAGGTCGACACCGACACGGGTGACGCGCGGCTGGTGCGGTTGGTGGCCGCCGACGATGCCGGCACGGTGATCAACCCCGAGCTCTTCGAGGGCCAGCTGCACGGCGGGTTCGCGCAGGGTGTGGCGCAGGCGCTGTACGAGCAGGTGGTGTACGACGAGGCGGGAAACCTCGTCACGGGGAACTTCGCCGACTACGCCATTGTCACCTCGACCGAGTTGCCCTCGTTCGAGGTGATCGATTCGCAGACGCCTACGCCGTACAACTCGTTGGGCGTCAAGGGCGTCGGTGAGTCGGGCACCATCGGTTCGACACCGGCGGTGCACAACGCAGTCGTCGACGCGCTCGCGCACCTCGGTGTGCGCCACATCGACATGCCGGCCACGGCGTTGTGCACGGCGGGTGTCGAACCAATGGTGCCCGACTCGCCGACACCCTTGACGCCCAACGAGTTGTACGGCGTGGGCGTCTGCGAATCGATGACCTCGAACAACGGCAGCTCGGTCGCGGTGACGATCGCGTAGTCGGCGAAGTTCCCCGTGACGAGGTTTCCCGCCGCGTCGTACACCACCTGCTCGTACAGCGCCTGCGCAACGCCTTGCGCGTACCCGCCGTGCAGCTGCCCCTCGAACAGCTCGGGGTTGATCACCGTGCCGGCATCGTCGACGGCCACCAGCCGCACGAGTCGGCTCTCGCCGGTCTCGGTATCGACCTCGACCACCGCGAGCTGGGCGCCGAACGGGAACGTTGGCCCCGGCGCCTCGAAGTTCGCGGTGACCATGAGCGCTTCGCCGTCGCGGCGCGCTGCGGCGCCGGCCAGCTCGGCCCAGCTGATGGCCTTCGACGGTGTGCCCGCGACCTGCAGGCCACCGGCCACCGCGACGAGATCCTTCGCGTTGGCCTCGAGCTCGTCGGCCGCGAGGTTTCGGGCACGCTCGAGCATCGCTATCGCGGCCTCGTCCACCGCGACACCGGCAACTTGCACCGAGCTCGAGCCCATCGTGCCGCGCCCGGTGGGCACCACGTCGGTGTCGCCGAACATCACGCGGATGTCTTCGATCGCGATGCCGAGTCGGTCGGAGACGAGCATCGCCCACGTGGTCTCGTGGCCCTGCCCGGTAGGACTGCTGCCGGTGGTGACCGTGGCCCGGCCGTCGTCGTGGACGGTGATCGTGCTCGCTTCGCTGCCGCCTGGCGCGTTGGTGATCTCGACGTACACGCAAAGGCCGATGCCGAGTAG
>JBKJKR010000595.1:0-14099 GCA_046597135.1 Acidimicrobiales bacterium
GGAGTACGACGCGCTGCTCGCCGATCCTGACGTCCTCCAGGAGGACCGTGATGGCGCAGCGCTGCTCCTCGAACACGCCCGCCGCCAGGTCGAATCCGCCCAGGCCGCCATCGAGCACTTGGAGGCGGGCGACTACGGACGCTGCGTGGAGTGCGGTGAGAGCATCGGCCAGGCGCGGCTCGCGGCGCTCGTCGATGTCACGACGTGCATGAACTGCGCGGGCTGACGCTGACGACGCCCGATTCGGGTTCGGAGTGCCCTGCTAGCGTCGTGTTGCATGCACGGCGAATGTGTTGTCGTCACGGGGGTGACCGGGCAGATCGCGTTCCCGTTGGCCGCGCACCTGGCCCAGCACAACGAGGTGTGGGGCGTCGCCCGGTTCGGTGACGCCGACCAGCGCGCTCGCGTCGAGGCGGCCGGCATCCGACCCGTGCCACTCGACCTGGCCGCCGGCGACTTCGCCGCGTTGCCGCGCGAACCCACCTTCGTCGTGCACCTCGCGGCATACCAGGGCCCCGACCCCGACTACGACCATGCGCTCACCGTCAACGCCGAGGCCACCGGGCTGCTGCTCGCCCACTGCCAGGGCGCGAAAGCCGCGCTCGTGATGTCGACCGGCTCGGTGTACCGCCCGCACGACGAGCCGTTCCATCGCTACGTCGAGACCGACCCGCTGGGCGATTCGGGCACCATCCACGCGCCGACCTATTCGATCTCGAAGATCGCCCAGGAAGCGGTGGCGCGCTTCAGCGCGCGGGCGTTCGCACTGCCGGTCACCATTGCGCGCATGAACGCGGCGTACGGCCCCAACGGCGGGCTGCCCCACATGCACCTCGACACCATCGCTCGCGGCGCCCCCGTGATCGCACGCGTCGCGGAGCACCGATACTCCCCCATCCACGAGCACGACATCGCGTGGCAACTCGACGCCCTGCTGGGCGCGGCGAGCGTGCCGGCCACCATCGTCAACTGGGGCGGCGACGAACCGGTGGCGTTGCAGGCGTGGTGCGCGCACCTCGGAGCGCTGCTCGGACGCGAGGCGGTCGTCGAAGTGGTGACCCGCCCTGGCACGCGCCAGAGCAACGCGTTCGACTCGACCAAGCGCATCGCCATCACCGGGCCGTGCCGCGTCGGCTGGCAGGAGGGCATGCAGACCATGGTCGATGCACTCGAACGGCGGTCCCGATGATCGACCTGTTGATCACCGGCGGCACCGTCATCGACGGCACCGGAGGTTCGCCGCGGCTCGCCGACGTGGCAGTCGACGGCGGGCGTGTGGTCGCGGTCTTCGAACCCGGCGCTTCGCCACACGACGCGCGCCGCACGATCGACGCGCAGGGTCTGGTGGTCGCCCCCGGGTTCGTCGACGTGCACACCCACTTCGACGCGCAGGTCTTCTGGGATCCGGCGTGCACCCCGTCGGTGCTGCACGGCGTCACCACGGTCTTCGCCGGGAACTGCGGCTTCTCGATCGCGCCGCTGCCCGACGACGGTGCCTACCTCATGCGGCTGCTGTCGCGGGTCGAAGGCATCCCGCTCGACGCGCTCGAAGCCGGCGTGCCGTGGTCGTGGCGCTCCTTCGGCGACTACCTCGACACGCTCGAGGCCGCGGGCACCTCGGTGAACTTCGGCGCCCTCGTCGGCCACAGCGCTCTGCGCCGCACCGTGCTCGGCACCGACTCGCAACGGAGCGAGCTACGCCCGGGTGAGCTCGAAGCGATGCAGGCGCACCTACGTGCCGCGCTCGAGGCGGGCGCCGTGGGGTTCTCATCGTCGTGGTCACCCTCGCACGTCGATGGCGAAGGCGACCCGGTGCCGTCGCGTCGCGCCACCGCCGACGAGCTCGTCGCGCTGTGCGGGGTGCTCGCCGAGTTCGACGCGACACAGGTCGAGTTCACCGCCACCAACGCCATGTTCGAGGACCACCACCTCGACGTCATGACCGACATGGCACTCGCCGCGGTGGCGCCGCTCAACTGGAACGTGTTGATCCCCTACACGCGAGCCATGACCGACTCGCGCCTGCGGGCCGGCGACCACGCCCGCGCGCGCGGCGCGACGGTCATCGCCTTGAGCTACCCCGACGTGATCCGGTCGCGCGTGTCGTTCAACAGTTCCGCCTTCGACCCGCTGCCCGGTTGGGCCGCAGTCATGGTGCTCGACCACGACGCAAAGCTCGCGGCGTTGGCCGACCCGGTGGTGCGGGCCGCTCTGCGGGCCGGTGCCGAGTCGGTCGTGTCGGCCAACTCGCCGCCGGTGGCCGACTACGCCGCGCTGGTCGTGGCCGATACGTACGACGAGTCGCGCCGCGCGCTGCGCGGCCGATCGATCGGTGGGATCGCGCTCGAGACCGGTCAGGACGCGTTCGACGTGCTGTGCGACCTGGTGATCGCCGACGATCTCCGCACCGGGTTCATCCCCCGGCCTCCGGCGTCGGATGATGCGGCGTGGGCCATCCGGGCCGAGACGTGGCACGACGACCGCATCGTGATCGGCGCCTCCGACGGTGGCGCGCACCTCGACATGTTGACCACGTTCGACTACCCGGTGCGCTACCTCGCGCTCGCCCGGTCGCGCGACGACCTCGATCTCGCCCGCGTGGTGCATCAGCTGACCGATGTGCCGGCCCGGCTCTACAACGTCGCCGACCGCGGGCGGCTCGTGACCGGCGCGCACGCCGACATCGTCATCTTCGACGCCGACACCGTCGACGCCGGCCCCATCGAGTGGCGCAACGACCTGCCCGCCAGAGCCGGGCGCCTATATGCCGAACCGGTGGGCATCGCGCACGTTCTGGTGAACGGCGTCGAGGTCGTTGGCGCCGGGGAGCTGCGCGAGGTCCGCCCGGGCACGGTGCTGCGCCGCGGCCGCGACCTCACCACCGATCAGTGAAACCGATAGGAAGTCGAGCACGCATGGACATCCGACAGCTCAGCGGCGCCCTCGGCGCCGAGGTCCGCGGCATCGATCTCGAGGACACCGACGCGGCGACCATCCGCCAGTTGGTGCTCGACCATCTCGTCGTCACGTTCCCCGACCAGCACCTGTCGGTCGGCGGGCAACTGCGGCTCGCGGAGTCGCTCGGCGACGTCATCGCGAACACGTTCACCCAACAAGCCGACCCCGCGCACCCGGGGGTCACGGTGCACCGCGCGGCCGATGGCTACGTGGCCGATGTGTGGCACAGCGACGGCCAGCCTCAGCCGGCGCCGGTGAAGTTCACCATGCTGCACATGCTCGAGGTGCCCGAACGCGGCGGCGACACGGTGTGGACCAACCAGTGCCGCGTCTTCGAGAAGCTGTCACCGCCGCTGCAGGTGATGTTGCGCGAGCTGACCGCCCTGCAGCGTTCGCTCGTGAACCCCAACGAGGAATCGACCCATCCAGCGGTCATCGAACACCCCGAGACCGGACGCGAGCTGCTGTACGTCAGCCGCGCCCACACCGTGCGGTTCCTCGAGATCACGCTGGCCGAGAGCCGTGCGTTGCTCGCGCACCTCTTCGACATCGCGCAGACCCCCGAGTTCACGTGCCGCTACCGGTGGACGCCGGGCACCGTGGGGCTCTGGGACAACGTGGCCACGGTGCACTACGCGGTGAACGACTACGACGAGCCTCGGTCGTTCAATCGCGTCATGGTCGCGGGCCCCGTGCTGCCCGAGCGCGTCTCGCACTGGCCCGACGCGGCCGACACCCGCCAACGCGTGCTGCGCCGCGACGGTGCAACCAGCGTGGTGGGCGCGGCCACCGAGAAGCTTTGGCAGAGCTGAGCACGGTGCCGTGGGAACATCCCCGCCTACGACTCGGCTCTCCGGCCGCCGGGCAATGAAGGATCGCCAGTGACGACCCCAGCGCACAACCCGCACGCCGGCCGACCGTTCACCGACGCAGATTCGGCGATCGCCGCAGCGCTCGAGTCGGTCAGCATCCCGGCGCTGCTCTGCTCGCTCGTGCACCTCACCGGCGACCCATCGTGGATCCGCGGCCCGATCCGCCCGCAGCTCGCCGTACCCACAGATTTCCAGAGCGGGATCGACCCGGCGTCGTGCGCCGAGATCCGTCGACGGGCGCTTCCTGCGATCATCGCTTTCCGCGACGGCGGCTGCGTGCTCCCGCCACCGCCTGCACCCGAGCTGGTGATCGAGATGATGTCGTTCATCGCGTGCGAAACGGTGAACCCGGCGTTCGTGCCGATGTTCACCGACGACCTGCACCTCGACCGCGCCGACAACGGCGCCATCGGTTGGCGCGACGAGATCCCCGCCGACGTGCGCGCCGACAACCACACGATCGTGATCGGCTGCGGCGAGTCGGGACTGCTCGCCGGGATCCGCCTGCAAGAGGCCGGCATCCCGTTCACGATCATCGACAAGAACGCGGGCCCCGGCGGAACCTGGTGGGAGAACCACTACCCCGGGTCGCGCGTCGACATCCCGAGCCACTTCTACTGCTACTCGTTCGAACCGGCGCACCACTGGAGCGAGTACTTCTCCCGCCAACCCGAGCTGCGCGACTACTTCGTGCGGATCATGCGCGAGCGCGACCTCGAGCGGCACACCCGCTTCGAGACCCGCGTCGTCGGCGCGACATGGCACGAGGACACGGCGCAGTGGGCGGTCGAGACCATCGACGCGGACGGCCGAACCGACGTGCTCCACGCCCGCTTCGTGATCTCGGCGGTCGGCTCGTTGAACGTCCCGAAGCTACCCGACATCGCGGGCATGGACAGCTTCGCCGGCCCGTCGTTCCACGCTGCGCGATGGGATCACGCCGCGGATCATCGAGGCGCTCGCGTGGCGCTGGTCGGCGCGGGTGCCACCGGCTTTCAGATCGCGCCCACCATCGCGGATGAGGTCGAGCACCTCACCGTGTTCCAGCGCACCGCGCAATGGATGTTCCCCAACCCCGTGTACCACGCACCGGTACCCGACGGTGAGCAGTGGGCCATGCGCCATCTCCCGTTCTACGCACGATGGTTCCGGTTCCTCGTCTTCTACCCCGCGTCCGGCCTCTCCGCCGCGCGGTTGCACATCGATCCCGAGTGGCACGACCCCGACGGTCTGACGGTGAGCGAGATGAACGCGCAGCGCCGCAAGTTCCTCACCCAATGGATCGAGTCGCAGCTGGCCGACCGGCCCGACATCCTCGAGCGCGTCATCCCCGACTACCCGACGTCGGGCAAGCGCATGTTGCAGGACAACGGGTCATGGTTGCGCGCGTTGAAGAAGCCCAACGTCGAGCTCGTGCGCACCGCTATCGATCACATCGAGCCCGACGGCATCGTCACCACCGACGGCGTGCGCCACCCGGCCGACATCATCTGCTACGCCACCGGGTTCCGGCCCTACGAGGCGCTGTCCCCCATCCACATCATCGGTGCCCACGGCGCCGCGCTTCGCGAGCAGTGGGGCAACGAACCCAAGGCGTACCTCGGCATCACGGCGCCGAACTTCCCCAACTTCTTCTGCCTGTACGGACCCGGCACGAGCCTTTCGGTCGGGGCGAGCCTCATCTTCCAATCCGAACGACAGGTCAACTACCTGCTGAGCGCGATCCGTGAAACGCTCGCCGCGGGGTGTCGGACGATCGAGGTGCGCGACGACGCGCACGACGAGTACGCGGCGCGCTACCGCCACGAGGCCGACCGCCTCGTGCAATCGCATCCGTCGATCAAGCACTCCCACTACAAGAACGACGCGGGCCGCATCTACACCCTCAACCCATGGCCGGTGCCCACCTACTGGCAATGGACGAAGGCGTGCGAGCCGAGCGACTACCGGTTCACCTGACGTCGGGTTCGGTCGTCCGCTCGAGCGCGCCGCGATCCCACCGTGCGGAGGTCGCTGCGGCGTCGTAGGTGGATTGCAGGAACGAGAGCAGGACCGCGTCGGGGTCGTCGGCGGTGCGAACGAGTTCGTAGGGGAGGATGAACTCAGCGAGGTCGTCGTCCCAGCGGGCGCCGTCGGGAAGCACGAGCCAGAACCGATGCACGGCGTCGGGGTCGTAGCGGGCGTGGGTCCGGTCGTCGGCGAAGGGGACGGCGCCGGGGATCTCGACCGGCACGGGCCAGATCGGGGTGGCGAGCCCGAGCTGGTCGAGCATCGACATCACCGCGTCGTGGAACTCCGCGACCGATCGGTCCTCGAGACGAAGCGACCGGCGCGCGCCGTCGACGGTGGCGATGTCGAGCCGATGGTCGAGGAAGTCGAAGTCGATCTGGAACGCCGCCCCGGTGGGGTGGGGCATCAACGAGGTCGTCAAGCCGCGGGCGGTCACGTAGAGGGTGCTGTTCCACCAATGGTTGACGAGCGGCTCGTTCGCGAGGCGGATCTTGCCGACGATCTGCGAGTACAGGTGCAGGGTGTCGCGTGTGTCCTGCCATGCCGCAACCGGGATCGCCGGCCATCGCGACGAGTGGGGTTCGGTCATCGGGTCCTCCGGTGTGCTCGAGGATCAGGCGGCCATGACGGCGACGAGGAACGTCGATGCATCGTCGAAGGGGCGCAGATCCCAGGACGAGAGCCTGAGCTCGTCGCGAAACCCCACCGACGCAGCATCGGCGAAGAAGTCGTCGAACTCGTAGCCCCGCCCGCCACCGAAACCGACCACGAGTCGACCATCCGGAGCGAGGTGCACGAGGAGCCGGTGCAGGACGTCGCGGCGGGTGGTCGGATCGAGGAACGTCATGACGTTGCCTGCGACGACGATGACGTCGAACGGCTCGGCGATGCCCTCGGCGGCGAGGTCGAACGCGGCCAGGTCTCGGGCCAGCCAGACGGGGCCCGGATGATCCGCTTCGGCCGCCGCGATCAACTCGGGGTCGATGTCGACGCCGACAACCTGGTGGCCGAGCGCCGCGAGCCGGCCGCCGACGCGTCCGGGCCCACAGCCGGCATCGAGGATCCGCGCGTTGCGTCCGACCATCGCGTCGACGAACCGGGCTTCACCGTCGAGATCGCGTCCCTCAGCGGCCATTGATCGGAACCGTTCGACGTACCACGCCGAATGACCCGGGTTCTCCTCGATCATCCGCAACCAACCGTTGCCGCTCATGCCGTGACCGTACAGCCGCCCCGAGCGGAGCTGCGCCTCGACGGAATTTGGCGGAGCCGCGCGGTGTCGCGCGAACCGCAACCGACCGTGGGTGACTGGGTCGCGTGTCGCGACGGCGAGGTGGTCGACGTGCTGCCGCGCGCGTCGCTGCTGCGCCGCCGCGACGTTGGCGGCGATCGCGAGCAACCGCTCGCCGCCAACGTCGAGCTCGTGTTGCTCGTGTGCGGTCTCGACCGCCCGGTCAGGTCGGGCCGCATCGATCGCGGCGCCACACTTGCCTGGGACGCCGGCGCCGTTCCGGCAGTCGTGCTCACCAAGGCGGCACTCCTCGAACCCGCCGCAGGCGACGAGCTCGTCGCGTGCGTTCGCGCCGAGCAACCCGCGCTCGACGTGCTGGTGACTTCGGCGAGCGAAGGCATCGGCCTCGACGAGGTGTGCTCGCTCGTCGCGAACCGAACCGTCGTCATGCTCGGCGAATCGGGAGCCGGCAAGTCGAGCTTGCTGAACGCGCTGCTCGGCGACGACGCAGCCGAGATCGGACGTGTGCGCGCCGGCGACGCGAAGGGTCGCCACACCACGACCGCGCGTGAGCTGCGGCCCCTACCTGCGGGCGGGGTCCTCATCGACACGCCCGGCATCCGCGAGGTGGGGCTGTGGGTCACCGAGGACGCGTTGGCGATGACCTTTGCCGACATCGACGAGTTCGGTCACCACTGCCGGTTCCGCGATTGTGGCCACGACACCGAGCCAGGTTGCGCCGTCGTGGCCGCAGTCGACCGCGGCACGCTCGCCGCGAGCCGTCTTGCATCGTGGCACCGGTTGCAGCGCGAGGTGGCGTCGGTGGCCCGACGAGCGAACGCACAACAGCAACACGCATTCGAGCGGCGGTTCGGCCGGATGGTGAAGGACGCCCAGAAGCGGAAGGGCCGCTGAGTCGTCCTGTCACAGCACGGCGCCGCTCATCTTGAGCGCGACGATGTCGTCCCAGCTGTAGCCGAGCGATGCCAGCACGGCGTCGGTATCGCCACCCAGCTCGGGACATGCGTGCAACGCGGCCGGTTGCTCGTCGAACTGCACGGCGCCGGCCGGCAGCGGGAACGTCGATCCGTCCGGCCGCGACGCGCTGCCGATGTAGCCGTTCGCGACGACTGCAGGATCCTCGAGCAGCTCGTCGATGCGTTGATACGGCCCCCACGGCACGCGCGCCGCGTCGAGCGGTGTGCGCCATTCGGCGAGCGGCCTCGTCGCGAACGCCGCCTCGAGCTCGGGGACGAGCGCGGCACTGTTCGCCGCTCGATCCTTCATCGAACCGAACCGCGCGTCGGTCAACAAGTCGGCGCGATCGAGCAGCGCGCACACGTCGACCCAGTACTTGTCGGGTTGCAAGCAGCAGATCATCAGCCATCGGCCGTCGGCGCACTTGTAGTTGGCGGCCAATGGGTTCGGCAACGAGGTGCGGGGTTGGCCGAGCGGGGCGCTCTGGCGGTATGCGCCTTGCATCTGCGACAACGCGTCGGAGCCGATCATCCAAAGTGCGGTGCCGAGCAACGACACGTCGACCACTGAGCCCTCGCCCGAACGCTCACGACGGAACAACGCGCCCGCGATGCCGAACGCCAGTTGCGTCCCGGCGTAACGGTCCCCCACCGCGCCCCGCTGCGGGATCGGCTCGGGCAGACCTTGCGGTGCGAGCGTCTCCTCGATCGCGCCGCGTGCCCAGAACGACGTGGAGTCATATGCCGGCGTGTCGGCGTCGGCGCCGCGCACGCCGTAGCCATGCCCACGCGCGTAGATCAACCGCGGGTTGATCGCCCGGAGCTCGTCGACACCGAGGCCGAGGCGATCGAGCACCGACGGCAGGAAGTTCGTGAGGAACACGTCGGCGCCTTCGATGATCTTCAGCAGCACCGCGCGACCGGCGTCGGTCTTGAGGTCGATGGCCACGCTCTTCTTGTTGCGGTTCGCCATCTCCATCGAATAGTTGACCGCCGATGTGTCGGCGCCGGGCAGCACGAGCCCGCGATAGCCGTCGCCACCCTGCGGGTGCTCGATCTTGATGACCTCGGCCCCCCAGTCGGCCATGAGCGCACCGGCCACCGGCACGAACACCCACTGCGCGAGCTCGACGATGCGCACCCCACCGAACACGTCCACCGACGGTTGCATGCTCATGCCCCCACAGGGATCGTGGGTTCGACCGGCGTGAACCGGAACAGCTTCTCGGCGTTGCCCCGCAGGATCTTGCGCTGCGTCGCGGCCGGCAGGTCCTTCACCAACTGCTGCGCGACCTCGATGCAGTCGGGCCACGTGGTGTCGGAGTGCGGGTAGTCGGTCTCGATCATCACGTTGTCCTCACCGATGATGTCGAGGCATCGCAGCCCCGACGACTCTTCGATGAAGCACCCGTAGATGTGGTCACGGATCGTGCGCCTTACGTCGAGCGTGGCCAGGTTCGCCTGCGGAATCGCGCCCGACGCGGCCGTGCCCGAATCACCCTTGTAGAACTGCACGCCCGCCTTCGACGCCCAATGACGCTGCTTGTCGATCACCTGCTCGGCCCGTTCGATGAAGTACGGCATCCAGCCGATGTTGCCTTCGGACAACGCGATCTTGAGGTTCGGCATGCGTTCGAAGTAGTCGCTGAACAGCCAGGCCAGCATCGTGCCCGCGGCGCGCACTGCGCCGAACGTGAGGTTCGCGAGCGGCGGTGCGTCCGACGAGATCGACGGCATGGTCGACGACGACCCGACGTGCATGCTCACCACCATGCCGGTCTCCTGTGCCGCGGCCATGACCGGGTCCCAGTAGCGGCCCGGGTCGTGGATGGTCGGCAGTCCGAGCGGTTCGGGGTTCTCCGAGAACGCGAACGTGCGCGCACCCTTCGCCGCGGTGCGCTCGATCTCACGGGCGGCACCGACGGGGTCCCACAGCGGGATGATCACCAGTGGGATGAAGCGACCCGGTGCCGAGCCGCACCAATCGTCGATCATCCAATCGTTGTAGGCCTGCACGCACAACGCGGCGAGATCCTTGTCCTTCGCCTCCCAGAAGATCTGGCCACAGAAGCGCGGGAACGACGGGAAGCAGATCGACGCGAGGATGCCGGCGCGGTCCATGTCCTTGATCCGCTCGACGGGGTCGTAGGCACCGGGACGCATGTCGTCGAACGACACCGGGTTCGGCGAGAACTCCTCCTTCTCTTTGCCCGCGGCAACCGACAGCCCGGCGGTGGGTACGAGCTTGTCCTCGTACTGCCACACCGCACCGCGCTCACCCTTGGCCATGCGCGGCGCGCGATCGTGATACTTCGCCGGCAGCCGATCGAGCCACACGTTCGGCGGCTCGATCACATGGTCGTCGACGGAGATGAGCCACTCACTCGGCGGAACGGTGGTCATGAGGACTCCTCGGCTTCGCTGTCTGACGCTGCGGGGTCGGGCGTGAAGTGCGGGATGGCGGTCTGCTCGTCGATGGTCTCGAACGTGACGTGCACGCGCATGCCCACGTGCACGTCGGAAGCCGCGCAGCCGACGATGTCGGTATGGAAGAACGGCCCTTCGTCGAGCTTCACCACCGCCGCCGCATAGGGGATCTTGTCGACGAGCGAACGGTCGTAGGGGTGGTGCACCACCGTGTAGGTGAACACCTCGGCGTTGCCCGACGCGGGTTGCCACGCCATCGACGACGAACCGTGGTCGAGACACGTCGAAGCCGGCCAGTACGCACGGCCACATGCGGTGCAGCGGTGCACCAGGAACACGCCACGGGTGCAGCCGTCCCAGAACGGTGCGTCGAGCTCGTCGGGCACGAGGTCCATCGGGCGCAACACGCGATCGGTCATCGGTCGACCCCCAGAACCATCGTGGCGTGCGCCCAGGTGTTCTGGACACCGCCGTTACCACCGTGTCCGCTCACCAACGCGACCTGCGCGTCGGGCACCTGCGTGGCGTCGCTCTCGCGGCGGATCTGGCGGAGCCCTTCGACCACGGCGGTGAACCCCGTGGCATAGAACCCCGAGAGCTGCCCGCCAGCGGTGTTGGTGGGAATGGCCCCGCCGACCGCGGTCGCTCCCGAGGCCACGAGCGGGCCGCCCTCGCCCGGTGCGCAGAAACCGTATGCCTCGAGCTGCATGATGACCGAGATGGTGAACGGGTCATAGAGCGCGGCGACGTCGATGTCGTCGACGGTGATGCCGGCCTGCGCGAACGCAATGGCCTTGGCCGGTGCGATGTCGTCGTGCTGGTCGTACACGTCGCCGGTCCACCAGTTGCGCATGTTGTGGCCGGTGCCGACGCCGAGCACGACGGCCGGCGTCGAGCGAAGGGCGCGGGCGCGCTCGACGGACGTGACGATGACGCACACACCGCCGTCGGTGTCGCGACAGCAATCGAGCAGACGAAAGGGTTCGACCACCATGCGCGACGACTGGTGGTCTTCGAGCGTGATGGGACTACCGAAGCCGAGCGTTCCGGGTCGCACCGATGCATGCGCACGCTGCGCGACCGCGACCGCGCCGAGGTGCTCCGACGTGGTGCCGTAGCGGTGCATGTGCCGGCGTGCATGTAGCGCATGGGTCGTCCCGGCGCCGATGAAGCCGTACAACCTCGGATAGCCGTAGCTGTACGTGCCGAACGAGCCCTTGCTGCCATCGGCGCGCGGCATGCGGCCACCGGTCGGCGCCGCGCCGTACAGGCAGGCGACTGTGGTGGCCTGCCCCGTGACGATCGCGCCGATCGCGTTGATGATCGACCAGATCGCCGTGGCTCCACCCGATTGCATCGTGTAGGCGAACCCGGGGGCCAGTCCGAGGTAGCGGATGTCGTCGAAGACTTCGCTCGAGGTGCCGATGTAGCCGTCGATGTCGCGCCGCGACAGTCCGGCATCGGCGAGCGCGAGCTCGAGCGCTTCGCGCCGCAGGTCGCGAGCGGCGCGGCCCAGTCGTGGGCCTTGCGCGGTCACGCCGAGCCCACCGATCGCGAAACGGCTCCCGATGCTCTTGCTCAACCGACCACCCCCAAGGACGGGCGTGCTAGTATTTCAGCAGCCACGTGGTAATGATAGTACTACGTCAACCCACGAGCGAACAAGGGAGCGTCATGCCGATCAACCCCTCCCCTGCCGTCCACAAGGCCTGCGACGTGCTGCACCACCTGGCCCAACGCCCCACCCATTCGTTCTCGGTCTCCGAGATCGCCCGCTCGCTCGACGTCCCCCGCGCCACCTGCGACTCGGTGTTGCAGGCGCTCGCGGAACAGAACTTCGTGCGACGCGGCGACGACCTGCGCTACGAGCTCGGGCCGTCATGCATCGCCATCGGCGACGCAGCACGCATCGCCAACCCGGTCCTGCGTGCTACCTCTTCCGAGGCGGAACAGCTCGCCCGCAGCCTGGGCGCGTGCACCGCGGTGTCGGTGCGCAACGGCGACGAGTCGCGCGTCGCCGAGGTGTTCGACTTCGGTCCGACCTTCGGCTCGCGCGCCCAGGTCGGCCAGTCCATCCCGCACACGCCACCGTTCGGCGCCGTGTACGTCGCCTGGGACGAGCGGGACGCGGACGCGTGGATCGCACGCGCCGGCGACGCGTTGGGCCACAACAAACGCGACCGCTACCGACGTGCGCTCGAAGAGGTCCGACAACGCGGGTACAGCGTCACCGTGGCCACGCCCCGACGGCCCGAGCTCGCGACGGCGCTCGAGACCCTTGCGAACGAGCCCGACGCACCGCACGCGCGCCGCACGCGCGACGAGGTCATCGCCGAGCTCGCGCACAGCGAGTACCTCGCCACCGATCTCGACGAGAACAGCACCATCCGCGTCAGCCACATGTCGGCTCCGGTGTTCGACCACACTCGCCGGGCCGTGTCTTCCATCCTGATCGTCGGACCCGACTACGAGCTGACCACCGCCGAGCTCCGAGCGCGTGGCGTGGCACTCGCGAGCGCGGCACGACGGGCCACCGAACGGGCGGGCGGTCACGCTCCCCTCACACACCACGTCTCGGCGGAGGCATCGTGAACGTCACCGCACGGCCGGCGTTCGGCTTCTCCGCACCCGCCTCACGCGCGGAGGTGCTCGAGCTCGAGGCGCTCGGCGCCGCATCGCTCTGGGTCGGCGGCCACATCGCGTCGCGCAACCCGTCGCCCGAAGCGCTCATGTGGCTCGCACGTCTTGTCGAGCAGTCCGAGCGTGCTGTGGTCGGTACTGCGACCTTGCTCCTGCCGCTGTATCCGCCGGGCATCGTGGCCAAGCAACTTGCCGACCTCGATCGAGCATCGAACGGCCGACTCGCCATCGGGGTCGGGGTGGGCGGCGAGTACCAGTCCGACTTCGACGCGTGCGAGATACCGATCGACGAACGTGGCGCTCGCACCGACGAGTCGATCGAGCTCCTCCGCAAGTTCTGGACTGCCGAGCCCGTCACCCACCACGGCCCACACCACCGCTTCGACGCGGTGCGCATCCATCCGGCACCGCAACAGCCCGGCGGGCCGCCGATCATCATCTCGGGCCGCCGCCCAGTGGCCATGCGGCGCGCCGCCCGCGTCGGCGACGGCTGGATGCCCTACCTGTACTCGGCCGAACGGTATGCACGGTCGGTCGCCGCGGTGCGCGACGAGGCCGAGCGCATCGGCCGCGACCTCGACGGCTTCGGCTGGTACGCGTACATCTTCGTGAGCCTCGACGATGAGGCGTCCGTCGCTCGACGCGCCGCCGCAGACTTCCTCGGCGGCACCTACCCGAACGACTTCGACGCCATGGTCGACCGCGTCGCCTGCGCCGGCAGCGCCGAGCAGGTCACCGAGCGTCTCGCGGCCTTCGTCGACGCAGGCGCCGAACACCTCGTGCTCGTGCCGTGCATGCGACCACAGGAGACCGCACGACGCCTCCTCACCGAGGTCCTCCCCCGTCTCTGATTCACCGACGGGTTCGCCCGCGGCACCCTTCGTCCCGATCATCATCTCTCCAACATCGTGCGACCGAAGTTGGCTCATGCGAAGCTGCGGTCCATGGACATCGGCATCGTGTACCCACAGACCGAGCTTCGAG
>JBKJKR010000022.1:0-7111 GCA_046597135.1 Acidimicrobiales bacterium
ACGGCCCGACTTCCCCCATGCGCGCACGATAGCCGCCCGACCTCGCGGGAGCCGCCGACGAACCTCCGGTGCGCGACCACAAACCGGCCGGCACCCTCCGTGATAGATGACGCGCAACGTCGCGATGCGCTCGCGGCACGGCGTCGTCACGTGCAGTTGCGGTTTCGCATCTGACCGGATGGGCGACCCGCGACGCGTCGGTCAGCGGGTGGGGAGCAGGAGCTCCTGTCCGGTGAAGACGAGATCGGGGTTGGCCGGATCGACGAGCCGATCGCGGTTGGCGTCGATGAGCCGCTGCCAGTAGCCGGTGGTCTCCGCGGTGGACGGCGCGCGTCCTAGTTGCTCGGTGAGCGCCGTCTCGGCCACGAACCAGAGGTGCTCGCCCCGCTTGATCGTCCAGGTCGTCGCGCGCGGTGGTTGCGTCGCTGTCGTGGTGGTGATGACCGTGGTGGTCGGCGCGATGGTCGGCACGGGTGCCCGCGTGGTGGCTGGTCCGACGCGGCGCATGGTCGGCGGGGGAGACGGGACCGTGCTCGTCGGCGAGGAGGCCGCGCTTGCTGCGGCCGAGCCGACGAGCACCATCACCGGTGTCCGGCCCGCGTCGTCGGCGCGTCCGGCCGGTTCGGCTGCACCGGCGGCATGTGGTGCGGCGAACGTGGCCACGCTCACGATGCCGAGGAACGGTCGTAGGACCCGCGGGGTGGCGAACCACAAGAGCGTGTCGAGCCACTGCACATGGAGGAGGCGAACGATCAGCGTGAGCACGCCGAGGACGACGAGGTACGCCGAGAGCGCGAGGGCTGCGTAGCGCAGCAGCGTCATCGCAGCAGAAGCTGCACCCCGCTCGGCGATCAGCTCAGACCAACCGTCGAGACCCCAGTTGTGCGGTGCGGCAAGAACGCCGCCGCCTACGGCCAAAAGGACTCTGACCGCGACCGCTGCGATGGTCACCAGCGTGAGTGCGTCGCGAATGCTGCGGCGATTCATCGATCTCCAATGGGCTGACTCGAACCGTCGGTGCGGCGCACCTCGAGTGGGGGACACGGGGCATCGGCGCGTTCGGTGACGATGGAGACGGCACCCGGCACCGTCGCCACGAGGCGCGCCGTCAAGGTCTCACCGGCCGCGGGCAGCGATGCGAACACGAACACTTCGCCGGTGGCCGGGCGCAGCAGTGCGGCGCTGGGTTCACCGTCGCAGTGCCAATCCGCGACGACGACTTGATCTCCGGTCTCACCGACATCGAACAGGGCGCCGCCGGCCTGCACTCGCATGGGAGTGGCGACAGCGACGGTCGGCGCGGGCGTTGTGGGCGCTACGGCCGCCGTGACCGAGGTCGTCGGACCCGGTTCTCGTGCCGTTGGTTCGCCGGCGTGGCGGCTCATCAGCACGATGGTGCCGAGCACGATCACCGGCCCGAGTGCGAAGGCCGCGAGGCCTTTGCGACGTGGTCGCCGCGGCTCATGGGGCCGGCGCACCCCGATGAGCCGAAATCGCGATTCATGGCGGGCGGCCGCGCGCCCGGCGCGTACGGCGATCTCGGCGGGTGACGCGGGTTCGGCATCGTCGCGGAGGTCAGTGGCGAGTTTCCGGAGTGCGTTCGCCGCCCGCGATCCTCGCGACTCAGGTGTGGTCGCCAACGCGATCAGCTCGATCAGGCCGCGCAATGCATCGGCATCGGTTCGGCGGTCGTCGTCACCGGCGTGCGAGGTGGCGTCGCCGAGCTCGCAGAGCATCGGGCGTCCATCGGTGGTGCTGAGCACGTGGTCGGCCCGCAGCGCCCGATGCGCGATTCCCATGTCGTGGAGGTCGGCAACGGTGCGGGCCAGCGCGGCGGTGAAGCGCAACGCATCGATCGGTTGTTTGGGCGGCGCATCGGCGAGGGTGCAACCGTCGACGGGGGCGATGGTGAGGCAGGTGGTGCGGTCCTGGTCGGTGAACGACCGGATCGTGACGACGCCGGGATGACGGGCCCGCAGCAAGAGCTGGGCCTCGTGCCGGAGCAGGCCGCGTTCCGGCTCGCAGGACGCGGTCTTCACCACGGGACCAATCATGGCTGTGAAACATACCGAAAGAGCATGAAAATGTCAATGGCAACGGGTGATCCGTTCGAAAGCCATGGGCTCAACGCGGCACATCGCTTTCGCCCGCGGTGACCGCCTGGGCGCGGGCTCGCGCCGGCACCTCGATCGTGTCGTCGGCGCCCGGCACCGATCGGGCGAACACCGATGGGTGCTCGGCCAGCAACTCGACGACGACCGTGTCGTCGTTCTCGACCCGCACCTCGACACGCTGCAACCCGCGCACCAGCTGACGCGCCAGCGATTCCTCGACGATCAACCGGGCCAAATCGGGGTCGATCAGGGTGTGCCCATCGCGCAGCGCCACTGGGTCGATCGCCAGCGCGGCCGCATCGTTCGCGGCGGCGTCGGCCGCGCTCTGAAGCTCGCCTCGACGCATCGTGGCGTTCGCGCTGTCCACCGCGAGCGCTCCCAGCACGCACATGATGTGCACCGCGGCCGGGAAGAGCATCAGCACCGTGCCACGCTCGCGGCGCGTCGCAGACGGGGGCGAGTGGCGGATCATCCGCATGAGCTGTCGGTCAGGCCACGACGATACGGATCGATCACTTCGCTGTGGGTGGCCACCGAGTCGATGCCGCGGCCGAGTCCGCCCAGCCACGGAACGGTGAGCGCGGGGGTGCGATAGTGGACCGTGATCGTCACCCGCGTGCAACGGCCGAACGGTGCATCGAGAACGGGCGCGTCGATCGTGATGCGCTCGCGGTCGTCGCGTCCAAGGGCGGCGAGGGTCTCGTAGGTCGCGTCGGTTGCCGCCGCATTCGCCGCAGCGATATCGTCGGCCTCGACAAAGGCTCTCGTGGCCTCGCGCGCCGCATTGGTCACCGCGAGCTTGGCGTCGATCACGGCCCACACGTTCGCGATGAACAACGTGCCCGCGACGAACAACAACATGCCGAACGGCAACGCCTCGATGCCGGCGATGGCCCCCCGTTCCCGGGCTCCCCGTCCGGAGGTCCTGCGGTTCATCGCTCACGCTCGACGCGCACAAGGATCCGGCGGTCGGTCGTGCCGATGCCGAAGACATCGGCCAGGGCTCGTGGCATCAGTGACGGCGTCGCGGCGACGACGCGCACCACCACGACATCGGGGTCGTCGGCTGACCATTCGAGGCGGGCGTGGTCGCCGAGTCCGATGCGGGCGCCGAACTCGGCGTCCTCGGCGGCGCGTGCCGTGTCTCGATCGTCGGGCGAGCGGTACCCCGCGACGTCGCGCGCCGAATCCAGCGCGGCGTTGGTGACCATGGAACGCGCGTAGAGGGCATAGATCACGTTCACCGCGACCAGCAGCAGGAGCAGGAACACGAAGAGGCCGAACATCGTCCCGAAGATCCCTGATCCTCGTTGTGAATCGAGTGTGGTACCCACGACGTCAGCCGTTGGCGCCGATCTGCTCGATGTTCGTGCGGATGTTGTCCTCGGAGTCCTGCCAGATCGCGTTGAACGCGACCCACATCGCAGCTCCGAGGAAGGCCACGATGAGCACTGCGATGGCGGTGGAGATCACGCCTTCGCCTCGTTCGTCGTGTCGTCGTTCGCGGCTCCATGAGCGAAGTGCGTAGGCGAGTACTTGTGCGTTGAGGCGGGCGTTGGGGTTCATTGGGTGGTCTCTCGTTTGTCGGGGGTGGATGGGTATGACGGTGTGAGCGTTCGGATCACGACGCCGAGAAGAGCGACAGCGCTTGGATGAACGGGACCGCCATGAAGATCACGCCGGGGATCAGCGCAGCGACAGTGACGGGTATCCACACCATTTGCGTCCGTCGCTCGATCGTCTCGATGAGGTCGCGCTGCGCGTCGCGTCGCGCCGAGCTCGCCTCATCGGCGATGAGCTTGCTGAGGTCGGCGGCCTGTCGGTTGAGCGCGAGCACGCCGACGAAACGGGTCAGCGCGGGTACGTCGGCGGTGGTCGCCCACTCGGCGAGTGCGTCGGCATCGCTGAGCCCTTGGCGCATGCGGTCACAGACACGGCCGAGGTCGACGGCACATGCGCCGCTGCCGCGTTGCGAGATCCGATTCAACGCAGCCGCGAGCGAGTAGCCGGCGCCCAGAAGCATGCCGAGTTGTTCGCTCACGATGGGCAATTCGAGGAAGATGCGGCGCTTCCACTTCGTGGACTTCGTGGCGAGTTGCTGTTCGAGCACGAGGAACGCGAGCAGCGGGGCACCGAGGACGAGTGCGAGCCCGATGATCGGCGGGGCGCCGAGCGTGATCACCGACGCCGAGCAAGCGAGCATCGAACCGATGCCCCACGCGACCTGAAGCAGCCGGAAGTGCGTCGGCTCCACCGATGAGTGGATGCGATGCAGGCGGACTTCGAGGTCTTCGTTCACCCCGAAGGCCGATGCGACGCGACCGCCGAGGCGATGCGCGAGCGGCGCGATGACATCGCGGAACGAGTCGACGGAGAGGATGCCCGCCTCCCCGGCTTGGCGGACCGAGCCGGCGGCGTACGGCCGAAGTCGCTCGGTGAGCGGCCGGCGGCCGAACCAGGGGATCACCGGCAACGCGAGAACCAACCCGATGAACGCAAGCGAGGCCATGGCGAGCCCGAGGCGGCTCATGATGCGAACACCCGCTCTTCGTCGGGGAGCCGCATGACCCGGCCGGCCCACACCCAGCAGATCGCGACGATGCTGATCCCTACGAGCACGGCGACCTGGCCGGTGAAGGTGCGATACGCGTTGCGTCCGTCGCCGACCGACATGCCGGCGAGCGCCATGCCGAGCGGGACGAACAACACGAACCGACGCGCGAAGCGAGCGCCGGCCTGTCTCGACTCGGCGTCCTTGCGTCCCTGGCAGTCCTGCGTCCGGTTCTCGGCGAGGGCTTCGAGCCGGCGGTCGATCTCGGGGCCGCCGACGTCGTGTGCGACGAGCAGCGTCTCGCACACCATGTCGGCGGTGGCGTCGCTGAGCCGGAGCTTCAACACCGCCAACGTCCTCGCGAAGTCGGTGGAGATCATCCATTCACGGTGTGCTGCGGCGAACGCAGGACGGAGGTCGTCGGGTCCGCGGAGGCCTACCTCGAACAGCGCCTGTGGGATCGACCGACCGAGCGAGCCGGTGAGCACGCGGATCTCCTCGATGAGCCGAGGCCACGCTTCGAGCGCGGATGCTTTTCGCTTGGCGCGTCGGTGCCGGTAGGCCGCCACGGGGAACGACGCGCCGAAGCAGGCCGACGCAGCAGCCGGAAGGATCCCGCCGAAGAGCGTCCATCCAACCGTGGCACCACCGGCCGCGAGTGCGCCGAGCACGGCGACGAACTCACGGCGGTCGACGTCCTCGAGGCCGGCCTGGGCCATCCAGTCGTCGAGCGCCTCGCCCGGACCTCGGCGTGCCGCACCTCGGGATCTCGCTTGGACGAAGCCAGGACGCCCGTAGGCGAGCGCGGTGTACAGCAGGTAGGTCGCGGCGACGGCCGCGGCGGCGAGCACGAGTGCCACCATCAGACCCGACCCCCGTCGCGCCGATCGCCGGCCAGCCCGGAGCCCCCAAGGGCAACACCGGCGTGCGCATCGACGAGGTCGCGGATGTCGTACCCGGCGTCGGCGAGCGCGCGGCTGAGCCGCGCCGGCATCTGGCCGGTCCAGGTGAGGGGTTCATCGGGTCGGTTCCGTCGGAACACCTCGGTCGTCGTGAACTGCGTGGAGTCGGCCGGGCCGGTGAGGTCCTCGACCGCCAACACCGACGAGACGCGCGGTCCGTCGGGTGTGCGAATCGAGTGGACGACGACGTCGATCGATTCGCTGACAAGCGTGTTCAACGCGCTGATCGGGAGGTCTGAGGCAGAGTCGCTCAGCTGACAGATGAAACGCAGACGCGTCAGCGCTTGTCTCGCCGAGCCGGCGTGGATGGTGGTGAAGCCCTGCACCCCGCTCGACAGGGTCAACAGCAACGGGAGCGCTTCGCGGTCGCGTACCTCGCCGACGATCGCCACGTCGGGTGCCATGCGGAGGAAGCCGGCGACAAGGCGTCGCAGGTCGATCGCCGGGCGATCCGCCCTGGCGGCGCGGGTCTGCATGCCCGCGACGTTGGCGAGGGGCACGTCGGCCTCGAACACCTCCTCGGCGATCACCACGCGCAGGGTGGGGTCGAGCTCCGATGCGCAGCACGACAGCAACGTCGTCTTGCCCGAACCGGGTGCGCCGGCGAAGACGATGCTTCGCCGGGCACGTACGCAGGCGGCGAGGAACGCGGACACCTGATGCGTGATCGTCGCTGACTCGACGAGCTCGTGAAGGTCGTTGAACGCGATGCCCGTGAACTTGCGGACGTTGACCATGATGTGGCCACCGCGAGCAATGTCGCCGTGCACGATGTGCAGCCGGGCGCCGTTGTCGAGCTGAGCGTCTTGCAATCCCTCGCTCGGGTCGAGCTTGCGGTGCGACGTCGAAGATTCGTCGAGCAGCTTCGTCAGCGTTCGGATGACGTGGTCGTCGTCGTGGAAGCTTTCGTGGTGATACCCGGTGTGGCCCCGGTGCCGTTTGACGAAGATGACCGACGGCGAGTTGACCATGATCTCCCAGACGTCGGGGTCGTCGAGGAGGGGCCCGAGGGGGCCGAAGCCAGTGAGGTTGCGCAGGGCGCGCTCGGCCAGCTCCTCGGGGTCGACGACATCGAACGGCCGCGTGCCGCGGCGGAAGTCGAGTTGCCAGGTCGCGATCTCGTCGCGGATGAGATCGAGGATGCGGTCGACGGCATCGCGTTCGCCCATGTCGATCGACGCGTGCTTGGCCCGTGCCTGCACCCGTCCTTCGATGACCTCGAGCGGTGAGCGCTCACGTTCGTCGCGCATCACCGCGCCAGCCCGTCGCCGGTCGATTCGAACCGGGTGCCGAGCGAACCGACGGCCACCCGCTCGGGCATCTCGGAGAGCACTTGGTTCGCGGGCGGTTGTCGGGTGAGCAGGGCGCCGATGGCCGAGCCGACCGAGCGCGTGAGCGCGTGCGGCAGGGGAGCAGCTTGGGTGATCAGCGAATCGAGCCCACGGCGCTCGGCTATGAAGAGCGGCGACGCGAGCGTGTTGCCA
>JBKJKR010000002.1:0-3763 GCA_046597135.1 Acidimicrobiales bacterium
TCGTCGCGCGGCTCGGCGCGCCGTTGCTCGATCAGTGAGTCGACGTACGCACGAAACGCTCGGGCACCGCCGTCGGCGTGCGCGAGGTGCGCATCGCTCACGGTGGGGTGCACTGCGGCTACCAACGCGTCGGACCACTCGACCAGATCACGATGCCGGTCGCCCGGCGCGCCGAGCATCTCGCAGATCACCGCGACCGGGATGTGGTCGGCGAGTTCGCGCATGACGTCGCCGCCACCGTTCGCGTCGAGCGCGTCGAGCAAAGAGTCGACGTGGCCCTCGAGGAACGTCCGCATGCGTTCGACCGCACGAGGGGTGAACGCACGGGAGATCAACTGGCGAAGGCGCGTGTGGTCGGGTGGGTCGATGAACGGCAGCATGTAGGCGAGCGTCTGCAGTGCCGCACTGTCGTCGTAGCGAGGGTCGCGGCGCATGCGGGAGTCGGGGCCGCTGCCTTGGCCGAGGTGCGGGGAGCGGAACACCGCGGTCGCCGCCTCGTAAGAGGTGGCGTACCAGAAGCCGTCGGTCGCGCGGTACAAGGGCGCCACGTCGCGCAGCCGCGCGTAGAGCGGATACGGGTCGTAGGGATACGGCGGTCGCATGAACGACTGCACGATGTCGTCGAGTTCGGTCACGGTCCCCCCGGCCTGTCGAACGCAGTCGCAGCGTAACCCCCGGCGGCTCGGCCAGGCGTCGCCGACATAGGCTCGTGGGCACTGCACGGAGGTGCTCATGCCCGACACCGCATTCACCGAGCTCGCGGCCCTCGAGCCGCTCTCCGACGACGAGCTCACACGTCTCGCGCTCGAAGCCGACCCCGACGCACCCGTCGCCGCGGATGCGCTGTCGTTGTGGGAGCTGGCGGGCGCCCCGTCGAACGAGTTGCTCCCCGCGTGGTACATGCCCGCGCCCGGCACGGTGCACAGCGGTCGGCGCTGGCGACGCGTCGCGGCGGTCGTCGCGATCACGTCCTTCGTCGGGATCAACGCAACCGGGCTGTGCAGCACGTACGGCTGGGTCGGGCTCGGCTGACCGCGCGCGACGATTCGGGGGACGACGAGCCATGAGCAAGATCGCACTGGGTGGGGCCATCGACCTGCACTGCCACTTCGGGCCCGAGTCGGTGATCGGTACGCCGCACAGCGTCGATGCGTTCGAGGCCGCTCGCGACGCCGCCGCGCTCGGCTTCTCGGCGATCGTCCTGAAGTCGCACGACTTCCCGTCGAACGCCGTGGCCCACGCCGTTTCCACCGCGGTGCCCGACGTGCGCGTCTACGGCTCGATCTGTTGCGACTTCTGCATCGGCGGGCTGAACCCGGGTGCGGTCGAGACCGCGTTGCGCGACGGCGCGGCCATCGTGTGGCTGCCCACCATCTCGAGCCGGCAGGACGTCGAGAACGGTGTCGCCGCGATGCTGAACATCCCCGGCGAAGGCATCGAGCTGCTCGACGAGCACGGGAAGCTGCGCGACGAGGTCAAGGAGATCCTGGCCCTCGTGTTGCAGTACGACGCGATCGCCGCGACGGGCCATACGTCGCGCGCCGAGCACTTCGCGGTGGCCGAGACCTTCGCGCGTCGCGGCCGGCTCGTGGTCACCCACGCGATGAACTTCGGTGCCGGGCCCCACCTCACGGCCGCCGACTGCGTCGAGCTCGCGTCGCTCGGCGCGTACATCGAGCTTGCCGCGGCGACCTGCATGGCATCGCACGGTCCGGGGCCCGCCGAGGTCGTCGACGCGATCAACGCGATCGGTCCCGAGATGGTGGTGTTGTCGACCGACTACGGCTGGAACGATCAGCTGCCCCGCCCGGCCGTCGGATTGCACGACTACGCGCAGGCGCTCTGGGACGCCGGCGCGGCCGAGGCCCAGTTGCGCGAGATGGCGTGCAACAACCCGGCCCGGCTGCTGCGCCTCGACCCGGTCCACTGAGCAGCCCACCGGCCGAGCAACGCCGCGCATCCGCTACCCGGCCGGCGGCGTATCGTCAGCGCAGGCATGACCGTGGAGGGTGCACATGAGCGAGGCCGAGCGACCACGAGCGACCCATGGGGCCGACATCGACCGCACCGCCGAGTGGGCCGAGATGCGAGCGCGCCACATCCTGCCCGCGAGTGAACGACCTGCGTCGTCTGCTCGCGGCGTGCACCACCTGGCGCTGCTCAGCAACGACGTCGAGACGACCATCGCCTTCTACCAAGGCCTCCTCGAGTTCCCGCTCACCGAACTGTTCGAGAACCGCGACTACCGCGGGTCGACGCACTTCTTCTTCGACATCGGCAACGGCAACGCGCTCGCGTTCTTCGACATGCCGGGGCTCGACCTCGGCCACTATGCCGAAGTGCTCGGCGGGTTGCACCACCTGGCCATCTCGGTCGAGCCCGCCCGATGGGCGCACCTCAAGGCCAAGCTCGAGGCTGCCGGCGTGCCCATCGCGTTCAGTGATCGCACCTCGATCTACTTCACCGGCCCCGACGGCGAACGCCTCGAACTGATCGCCGTCCCGCTCGGCGAGATGTACGGGTCGATCGTGCTCTGAGCGGGTGAGGAGAATCGAACTCCCGTATGCAGCTTGGGAAGCTGCCGTTCTACCATTGAACTACACCCGCACGAACCGGCCGCCTGACACAGGACTGGGCCGCTTGCGAAGCTGCATCGTACCGGCTGGCACCGCTAGCGTGCGACGCCGATGATCCTGTCCGACCACACCATCCGCGAGCAGGTAGCAGCCGGCCGCATCGTCATCGAGCCGTTCGACGCGGCGTGCGTGCAACCGTCGTCCGTCGACCTGCACCTCGACAGCTTCTTTCGCGTGTTCCGCAACCACACCATGGCGTTCATCGATGTGAAGCAGAACCTCGAGGAGCTCACCGAGCTCGTGTCGGTGGCTCCCGACGACCGCTTCATCCTGCACCCGGGTGAGTTCGTGCTGGGCTCCACCGCCGAGCGCGTCGGCCTGCCCGACGACCTGGTGGGCCGCCTCGAGGGCAAGTCGAGCCTCGGCCGCCTAGGGCTGCTCATCCACTCCACAGCGGGCTTCGTCGACGCCGGGTGGGACGGGCAGCTCACCCTCGAGCTGTCGAACGTGGCCAGCCTGCCCATCACGCTGTACCCCGGCATGAAGATCGGGCAGATCTCGTTCATGCAGATGACCACCGCGGCCGACGTGCCCTACGGCAGCGGGCAGCTCGGTTCGAAGTACCAGGGCCAGCGCGGCCCGCGTCCGTCGCGCTACTGGGAGAACTTCGAGCGCTGACGCCCGCAGCAGCCTGCTCGTTGGGTGATCGAACCGCGCCCAGCGGCGCGATCGCTCAACAAGGTGCGCTGTACGCCGCGGGGTGAAGGAATCAGACGGTGGGGACGTTGGTGACCGCGTCGGCGTTCTCGAGTGCTTCGAGCAGGTGCATGGCGATGTCGGCCACCCGCACCTGGTCTTCCTCGAGGCCCTGAGCCTTCACGCCGTCGTCGATCATGATGTAGCAGAACGGGCACGCCGTGGCGATGCGGCTCGCGCCGGTGGCCACCAGCTGCTCGCTGCGCTCGTCGTTGACCTTCTTGCCGATGGACTCTTCCATCCACATGCGGGCACCGCCGGCGCCGCAGCACATGCCCTTGGTCCCGTTGCGCTCCGCCTCGACGATCTCGATGCCGGCCAACGACCCGATCACGTTCCGCGGAGCCAGGTACACGTCGTTGTGGCGGCCGAGGTAGCACGAGTCGTGATACACCACGCGCTCTTCGAGCCTGGCGCCTGACATGTCGAGC
>JBKJKR010000113.1:0-4051 GCA_046597135.1 Acidimicrobiales bacterium
GCCCACGATGTCGTGGCGGTACAAGCGCTGATCGAACGGCAGCGACACCGTGTAGGCCAGCAACTCGTCGGCCGGGCCGGTCGCGAATCGGCCGTGCCACAGCGTCTTCGCCTCGGCGTCGGCGTGCTCGGTGGGTTCTTGTGGGGTCATGGCCGGCGCACCCTACAGGCCGGCCAGGTCGCGAAGGAGCGAGGCGACCTTCTGACCGCCGGCCTCTTCGGAGGCGACGACGAGCAACGTGTCGTCGCCCGCGACGGTTCCGACGATCTCGACGATGCCCGCGCGATCGAGCGCCGACGCGACCACGTGCGCCGACCCGGGCGGCGTGCGCAGCACCACCAGGTTGCCCGACGAGACGACTTCGACCGCCCATTCACCGAGCACGCGACGAACGTGGTCCTCGGGGGCCATCTGCGTGTGGGCGAGCTCGGGGATGGCGTAGACGGTCTCGCCGCCGGGCACCCGGACCTTGATCGCGCCCAGGTCCTCGAGGTCGCGCGACACGGTGGCCTGCGTGGCCACCACGCCGGCCTCGGCCAACAGGTCGACGAGCTGGGTCTGGCTCGTGACGGCGTTGTCGGCGAGCAGCTTCGCGATGCGGTGCTGGCGTTGGGTCTTCGTCATCGCACTGCTTCTTTCTGTTCGCTCGACGCGAGCAGGAACCACAGCAGCGCACGCGCGGTGTGCATGCGGTTCTCGGCTTGACGCCACACGCGGCTCTGCGGACCGTCGAGCACGGCATCGGTCACTTCTTCGCCGCGGTGAGCGGGCAGGCAGTGCAAGAAGATGGCGTCAGGTGATGCGAGGGCCATCAATCGATCGTCGACGCTGTATCCCTCGAAGTCGTTGTGCCGCTCCCCCGCCTCGTTCTCCTGGCCCATCGAAACCCAGGTATCGGTCGACACGATGTCGGCACCGACCACGGCTTCTTCCGGCCGGCTGAACGTCTGCGGTACGGCGCCCGCCAACGCGAGACGGTCGAGCTCCTCGTCGGTGAACTCGTACTCGGGCGGCGGTGCGACCCGCACGTGCATGCCCAACATCGACGCGCCGATGACGAGCGACCGGCACACGTTGTTCGTATCGCCGATCCAGGTGAGCGAGCGACCGTGCAGATCGCCGAACTCTTGTTGCATCGTGAGGAGATCGGCGAGCGCTTGCATGGGGTGAGCCACGTCCGACAGCAGGTTGACGACGGGCACGGCCGACACTGCGGCCATGCGCTCGAGGGTGCGGTGCGAGAACACGCGCGCGGCCAGCACGGCGTGGAAGCAGGCGAGGGTGCGCGTGACGTCCTCGACGCTCTCGCGCACGTCGAGGCCGACTTCGTCGTTGCGGATGGTCACCGGGTGCCCACCCAGTTGCACCACGGCCATCTCGGTCGCGTTTCGCGTCCGGGCCGACGGCTTCTCGAACACGAGCGCTGCGCCGCGCCCGGCGAGCACCTGCGGGAGCTCGGCGCGTTGCGCGAGTGCGAGCACGCTGCGCAACTCGGTCGGGGTGAGATCGTCGATCTCGAGGAAGTGGTTCACCGCGCACCACCGCTGAGCACGGTGTACAGCAGCTCGATGGCGATGTCGATCTCGTCGTCGGACACCGTGAGCGCAGGCGCAAGACGAAGCGCGGTGTTCGTGATGCCGTTCAGCACGAGCCCGGCATCGAGGCACTGGGCCGCCACATCCTTCGCGAGGCGTCCGTCGAGCACATCCGGGTCGAGCTCGACGCCGAGCAGGAGTCCGAGCCCTCGGACGCCCGTGACCCCCGGGAGCGCTTCGAGCTTCGTGGTGAGCGTCGCGCCCCGCTGCGCGGCGAGCGCAGGCGCGTCGATCGACTGCATCACCTGCAGAACGGCGCGCGCCGCGGCGGTCGACAACGGCTGGCCGCCGTAGGTCGTGGCATGGTCGCCGGGCTGAAAGGCCGCCGCGACCTCGGCCTTGGCCCAGCAGGCGCCGATGGGCATGCCGTTGCCCAAGGCCTTGGCCATGGTGACCACGTCGGGCTCGATGCCCATGTGCTGGAAGCCGAACCACTTTCCGGTACGTCCGAAGCCGGTCTGGACCTCGTCGACCATGAGCAGGATCCCGCGCTCGTCGCACAAGGCCCGCAGACCTTGGAAGAACGCAGGATCGCCAGGGTTGACCCCGCCCTCGCCCTGGACCGGCTCGAGCAACAGCGCCGCCACCGACTCGTCGAGCGCCCGCGCGAAGTCGTCGAGATCGTTCCACGACGCGTGCCGGAACCCTTCCGGCAACGGCTGGAACGCCTCGTGCTTCTCGGGTTGACCCGTGGCGTGCAGCGTGGCCAACGTGCGACCGTGGAAGCTGCGCCACGCGCTGACCACCACGTGCTTGCCCCGACCGCCCCACTTGCGGGCGAGTTTGATGGCGCACTCGTTCGCCTCGGCACCGCTGTTCGCGAAGAACACCTGGCCGCGCGGCGCGGTCTCGCCGGCGATGAGCGAGTCGATCGTGCGGGCCACACCGGCCTGATGCTCGGTACCGAACAGGTTCGACACGTGCAACAACGTGCGCGCTTGCTCGGCGATGGCCAACGCGACCGTGGGGTGGGCATGGCCGAGCGAGGTGACCGCGAGTCCGCTCAGGAAGTCGAGGTACTTCTTGCCGTCTGGGTCGTAGAGCCACGATCCCTCGCCGCGTACGAACATCACCGGGGGCGGTCCGTACGTGGGCATGATCGGGCACCGCGCCATGCCCTTGGGCGCGTGCATCTTCTCGGAGTGCGTGCTCATGAACGTTCCTTCGGCAACGACGTGGGTGCGCCGCCGAGCATCGCGTGCGCGGCCGCATCACCTGAGGTGATCATGGTTCCGACGCCTTCATCGGTGAAGAGCTCGAGCAGCAGTACGTGGGGGATGGTGCCGTTGACCATGTGCACCGATCGCACGCCGGCTTCGACCGCGTCGATGCACGCCTGCGCCTTCGGGATCATGCCGCCGCTCAGCGCGCCGGAATCCATCATGGCGAGCACGTCGGGAACGGTGATCGAACGGATGAGGCTGCTCGGGTCGGTGACCTCGGCGAGCAGCCCGTCGACGTCGGTGAGGTAGAGGAGCTTCTCGGCATGCATGGCCTGCGCGATGGCGCTGGCCACCGTGTCGGCGTTGATGTTGTAGGCCTGCCCGGTGCCGTCGGCACCGATGGTCGAGATCACGGGGATGAACTCCTCGGCCAGCAACCGCTCGATGATGTGCGGGTTCACCGACTCGACATCGCCCACGAAACCGAGCTCCGGGTTGCGGGGGTGGGCGCGGATGAGTCCGGCATCGGCGCCCGAAAGTCCGACCGCATGCGGACCGTGCACGTTGATGGCCGACACGATCTCGCTCGAGACCTTGCCCTCGAGCACCATGCGGGCGACGTCGAGCGTGGCCGCGTCGGTGACCCGCAAGCCGTCGCGGAACTCGCTGGTGATGCCCAGACGTTTGAGGAGATCACCGATCTGCGGTCCCCCGCCGTGCACCACGACCACGTGGATGCCGACCGAGTGCATGAGCACGACGTCTTCCGCGAACTTCTGTGACAGCGAGACGTCGGTCATGGCGTTGCCGCCGTACTTCACCACGATGGTCTGCCCGCGGAACCGACGGATGTACGGCAGCGCTTCGACGAGGATCTGCGCCCGCAGGCTCGCCGAGGTCGGATCGGGTGACGATGCTTCGGCGGTTGCTGCATCGCTCACGGGTACACCCCGATCGTGTCGAGACCTGCTGTCTCGTCGAGGCCGAGCGCGAGGTTCGCGCACTGCACCGCCTGGCCGGACGCACCCTTGGTGAGGTTGTCGAGTGCGCCGATCGCCACGACCCACCCGGTGCGGGGATCGACGCGAACCGTGATGTGGGCGCTGTTCGAGCCGAGCGTGGCCTTGGTCGACGGCGACCGCGAATCGACGACCACGAACGGCTCGTCGGCGTAGAAGGCCCGGTAGTGGTCGAGGAGCTCGTCGGTGGTGATCACCGAGGTCGGCCGGGCGTAGCACGTGGCGAGAATGCCCCGGTTCATGGGCGCGAGGTGCGGCGTGAACAGCACCTGGG
>JBKJKR010000263.1:0-5190 GCA_046597135.1 Acidimicrobiales bacterium
GGCGTCACTGCGGCGGGCTCCTCGCCCCCGCCGCCATCCCGGGTCGCTTCGTGTTCGTCGACCGGCTGCCGATGACGACCAACGGCAAGGTCGACCGCGCGGCCCTCGTCGCGTTGCTCGACGAGCCGGCCCCACCGGACATCAAGCCGGCGCTCGATCTCGACGCGCTGGTCGGGGTGTGGCGCGAGGTGCTCCGACGCGATGACATCCACGCCGAGACCAACTTCTTCGACATGGGCGGCAGCTCCCTGATGGCCGTGCGGCTCGCGCACCGGCTTCGCGCGTTCGTCGAGCACGAGGTGACGATCCTCGACCTGCTCGAGGCGCAGACGCCGCGCGAGCTGCACGCATTGCTGGTCGGTGCGGGAGCCACAACCGATCCCGGCGCCGCAGATGATGCCGCCGAACCGGTGGCGCTCCACCGCCAGATCGCCCGGTGGGCCACGGTCACCCCTGATGCGTGCGCGCTCGACGCGACCGGTATGTCGTGCACCTACCGCGACCTCGAGATGCAGGTGCGCGCCGTGGCGAACCGCCTCGTGGTGCTCGGGGTCGAACCTGGTGCGCTGGTCGCCGTCCACGCCACGCGAACCGCATCGCTGATCCCGGTGCTCCTCGGCATCCACCGCAGCGGCGCCGGCTACGTCCCGATCGATCCCGACTTGCCGATCGCCCGCGTCGAGTTCCTGGTGGGCGACTGCTCGCCCGCGTTGGCGATCACGGATCGGCCATTGCCCCCCGCCGTAGCGGACGTCGCGACCATCAGCGTCGAGGCGCTCGAGCGGGCGATGTCCACGGCCGACGAGACGACGCCTGATGTCGTCGTGCCCGACCACCCCGAGCGCGTGGCCTACGTCATCTACACCTCCGGGTCGACAGGCCAACCTAAAGGTGTGCTCGTGCCGCAGCGAGGGCTGTCCGCGTTCGTCGATGCGGCGATCGAGCGGTACGACCTCTCCGCGGACGATCGGCTGCTGCAGTACCACTCGCTGAGCTTCGACACCTCGGTGGAGGAGATCTTCTGCACGCTCGGTGTCGGCGCCACGCTCGTGATGCCCGACGGGGCGCTGCTCGGCAGCGCAGGGTGGTTCCTCGAACAGGTCGAGGAGCTTCGCATCAGCGTCCTCGACCTGCCAACGTCGTTCTGGATGGGTCTCGTCGACGACCTCGACGAGGCCGACCTCTCGCTGCCCTCGTGTGTTCGCCTCGTGGTCATCGGGGGATCTGCGGCCAAGGCCGATTCCGTCACCCGTTGGTGCCGGCGCGTCGGTGATCGTGTCACGTTGTGCAACGCGTACGGCCCGACCGAGGTGACGATCGCCGCGACCGCCGCGGTGCTCGTGGACGTGGCCTACGGCCCCGGTGACCTCGTGACGATCGGTCCGCCGTTGCGCGGTGTGCGGACGCTCGTGCTCGACGCCGAGAACCGAGAGGTGGCCGACGGTGCGCCCGGCGAGCTGCTCCTCGGCGGGCCCCAGCTGGCGCTCGGCTATCTGAACCGCCCCGAGATGACCGCGGAGAAGTTCGTGGTGGACCCCACCGGACGAACCGCCGACCGCTACTACCGCACCGGTGACCGCGTGCGGCGGCTCCCCGACGGCGCGCTGGTGTTCGAAGCGCGCGTCGACGACCAGGTGAAGATCCGCGGCTACCGCTTCGAGCTCGGCGAGATCGAGTCCGCGTTCGCATCCCACGGAAGTGTGCGCGAAGCCGTGGCGTTGCTCGAAGAGACCGAGACCGACGCGCGCATAGCGGTGCATGTGGTGCTGCGCGATGGGCACGATCCGAGCATCGACGACCTCCGCGCCCATGCCTCGACGCTGTTGCCCTCTTACGCGATGCCGTCGCTCATCGAGCGGCGCACGTCGATCCCTCGCACCGCGGGTGGCAAGCCCGATCGCCGCGCACTGCGCGCCGGGAAACGTGGACCGCTCGGATTCGCGCAGGAGCAGCAGTGGTTCCTCCACAAGCTCGACCCCACGAGCCCGGCCTACAACCTGACGTGTGCGCTGCGCCTCCGCGGTCGCCTCGATCGCGCGGCGCTCGACCACGCCCTGAACGCGCTACTCGAACGCCATGAGTCCTTGCGCACGCGCTACATCGAGCACGACGACAACCCGGTGCAAGTGGTCGACGAACCAACGATCATTCCCGTGCCGACCCGTGCAGCGGTGCCCGAGCGTGACGAGACACCGACTGACGCGGCTCGGCGCACGCTCCTCGAGCTCGGCGCGGAGCACTTCGACCTCGAACGTGATCTGTTGTTCCGGCCAGTGGTCATCGAGATCGCCGATGACGACAACGTGGTCGCCATCCGATCGCACCACATCGCGCTCGACGGCTGGTCGATCGACGTTCTCGTGGACGAGCTCCTCGAGCTCTACGCCGCGCGAGTAGAGGGTCGCGCCGCGGAGCTCGCGCCCGCACCTGTCCAGCCGCGGGAGCTCGCGGCCGCCGAACGAGTCGACGAGGCCGACGGAACGCTCCAGGCGTCGATAGACCGATTCGTTGCTCGCCTCACACCGCCCCCTGGAACGCTGGCGCTCCCCCTCGACCGGAGCCGTCCCTCGGTTCGTGATCCGCTCGGCCGCCTGGTGCGTCGCAGCTGCGGCGCCGACGCCGCGACCGCGCTGGTCGGACTCGCCCGCGACTTGCGGACCACCCCGTTCTTCGTCGGCTTGGCGCTCTTCGGGGAGTTCTTGGCCGGCGAGTGCGGCGCCGACGACCTCGTCGTGGGCACGCCGTGTGCCGATCGCGACGCACCGGGCAGTGACCGCACTGTCGGCATGCTCGTCAACACACTGCCGCTGCGACTGCACGCGCATCGCGGCGAAAGCGTTCGCGCCGCGGTCGCTGCCGCCACGCGGACCGTTCAGGAGGCCATCGTCGACAAGCGCGCGCCGTTCGACCGAATCGTTCGCGAGTTGTGCCCGCCGCGCGTGCCCGGCCTGCACCCGGTCTTCCAGGTCACCTTCCAGACCGGCACGCAGGCCGCGCCACGGCCCGCCGCTGCGGGCCTCGAGACCGAGACCTTCCTCTCCGGACGCAGCGGTGCAAAGTTCGACTGCAGCGCCGACCTCACCGTCGGCGACGAGCTCACCTGTCGGTTGGGGTTCGCCACCGACGTCTTCGACGACGAGACGATGGACCGGTTCGCCGATCGTTTCGCCGCCTTCGTGATCAAGGCGCTGCGCGATCCCGAAAAGGCGGTCGACGACGTGCGCGTCGCCGCCGGTGTTCGGCGCCTCCCCGCGCCGGCCACGGCCGCCACACCGACCGTGCTCTCGCCGAGCAACGCCCCGTCGACTGCCGGGTCGACGACCCGCGACGCGGACGGTCGCGTCGGGTCCACGCTCGCCGCGGTCACCGATCGGATCGAGAAGATCATGTCCCGTGTGCTCGGCCGACCGGTCGGACCGGACGACGATTTCTTCGGCGCTGGTGGGCACTCGCTGATGGCGGTGAAGCTCTGCTCGACGATCGAACGCGAGCTCCAGGTGCGCCTCGGCGTGGCGACCGTCTTCGATGCGCCCACCGCGCGCTTGCTCGCCCGTGTCCTCAGCGGCGAGCCCGCGGCCACACCAGCGGGCCTTCTCGAGGCGAGCGCACCCGCTCGCGGCCCGCTCACGCATGCACAGGAGCGCATGTGGCTGCAGGAGCAACTCGATCTCGGCGGCCAGACGTACCTCGAGCTGTTCGGCCGCCGCATCGCCGGACCGCTCGATGCCGATCGTCTGCGCGCCGCGACCGAGGCCACGGTCGGGCGCCACGAGCCGCTCCGCACGAGGCTCGTCACCACCGCTGACGGGCCGGTGCAGGAGGTCGATCCGCCCGGGCCCGTCGCATGGCAGGTCGTCGACCTCCCCACCGAGGCCGGCGCCCGCGACGCGATCGTCGACGCGCAGTTCGTCGAGCTCGCCACAGGCCGCCAGGACATCGAGCGCGGTCCGCTGTTCGAGTGCCGCCTCGTGCGCTTCGCCGCGGATGATCATGCGCTGCTCGTCCGCGTGCACCATGCCGTGTTCGATGGACCCTCGACCGACCTGCTGATGCGCGACCTGCTCGCCGCCTACGCCGCGCGGAGCGCCGGGCCCGACCACGGTCTGGGCGAATCCGTGGTGCCTTTCCGAGTGTTCGCGCAACGCCAGCGCGACGCCGTCGCCTCCGGCGCGCTCGATGCCGACATCGACTGGTGGGCCGACCAGCTCGCTGCGCTGCCACCGGCCCTCGCGCTGCCGTACGACCATCCGGCACCCACGCGCCGAGGCGGCGGCACCGGACGCACGGTCGAACGCGACCTGTCACCGGAGCTCGACGCCACGATCGGCGCACTGGCGAAGCAACTCGGCACCACCCGCCAGCGCGTGGGGCTCGCGCTGTTCGACGCCTTCCTCCACCGCATCACGGGCGCCGGCGACATCATCGTCGGCATGGCTGCCACGGAGCGGCTCGGCGAGGATCTGCTCCCCCTCGTCGGCCTGTTCGTCAACACGCTCCCGATCCGGGTGCGCGTCACGGCGGACGACACGCTCGCCGGGCTCGCCCGACAGGTGCACGACGTCGTCGAACGAGCGCTCGAACATCGCGGCGCGCCGTTCGACCTCGTCCTCGCACGGGTGCGGGAGCGCGGCGAGCGTGGCGCGGATCGCATGCTGCTCGCCTCCATCGACTATCGGCCGCCCATGCGCAGCGAGTCGGTCCAGGTCGACGACCTGCTGGTCACGCGACTCCGCAAGCCGGACACGATCGCGTTCGGCGTGAAGTTTGATCTCGACGTGAGCATCGAGGGCCGCGCCCACAGGCCGACGCTACGGTTCCGCTACGACAGCAGCCGCTTCGCGCCGGAGACCGCCATCGCGATGGCCGATCTCTTCCTCGCGCTCGTGGCAGCCGCAGTGTCCGAGCCCGATCGCCCGATCGGCGCGCTGGACATCGCAGCGGTTCCGAGCGTACGACCGGCGTTGTCCGCCGTTGCGGTGCCCGACCCCGCCCTCGAGCTCGTGCTCTGCGCATTCCGGGAGCTGCTCGCACGACCGGTGGGCGCGGACGACGACTTCTTCTCGAGCGGCGGGCACTCGTTGCTCGCCGTGAAGCTGTGCTCGCGAATCGAACGTGACTCCGGGGTCCGTCTCGCGGTGTCGTCGGTATTCGACCGGCCGACCGCGCGAGGCCTCGCAACGATCGTGGCGG
>JBKJKR010000399.1:0-3905 GCA_046597135.1 Acidimicrobiales bacterium
TCGACGGTCCCCCGGAGCCCGGCTCGCTCGCCGCAGCGTCGCCCGACGAGGTCGAGGACGCGATCGCTCGGCTCGTCGAGGAGGTACGTCCCGACGTGGTCGTCACCCTCGACGCGAGCGACGGCCATCGCGATCATGCCGTGGTGCGAAACGCGACGCTGGCCGCAGTGGCCCGCACGACGTGGCGGCCCCTGCGCACGTACCTGTGGTGTCTGCCCCGCTCGCTCATGGTCGAGTTCACCGGTGTTCCGGATCTGGGCACGCCCGACGCCACGATCACCACCGTCGTCGATACGGCCGGCTACATCGAGGTGCGCTGGCAAGCCATCCGAGCGCACGCGTCACAGGCACCACCCTACGACGCAATGCCACCCGAGCTGCAACGGGCGTTCCTCGCGACCGACCGTCTCATCCGTGTCGACCCGCCATGGTCGGGCGGTCCTGTGGAACACGACTGGCGTCCGTCGTCGAGGTGAGCCGCGCCCCGCGCACGCGGCGGCATTGAAGCGTGAAGCACCGCAGAGGTGGGCCTGGTGCTGCAAGGCCGCGAGCGTCAGGTGTCGGCGGCGAGGCGGTGCGTGAACGAGTCGGCGGCGGTGCCGCGGCGGCTCGAACGTTCGGCGGTGAACTGGCCCTGGTACCAGGTGGGATACGGGCGCACCGGTTCGCTGGCTGCGTCGAGCCGCGCGACCTCTTCGGGCTCGAGGGACCACGCGGCCGCGGCGAGGTTGTCGGCGAGCTGCTCGGTGGTGCGGGCGCCGATGATCACCGAAGACACCTCGGTTCGCGATCGCAACCAGTTGAGCGCGACCTGGGCCACCGACGCGCCGCGTGCCGTGGCGATGTCGCGGGCCACGTCGAGCGTCGCGTAGCCGAGCTCGGTGTCGATGTGCCCGACGCCGAGCTCGCCGATCATCCCGCGCCGCGTATCGCCCGGCGCTTCGGCATCGCGCGTGAACTTGCCCGACAGGAAGCCGCCGGCGAGCGGGCTCCACACGAGCACGCCCACACCTTGATCGGCGCACAAGGGCAGGAGCTCGTTCTCGAACTCGCGCGCGACGAGGCTGTAGTACGACTGCGTGGCCACGAAGCGTTCGAGTCCGAGGCTCGCCGACACGCCCAAGGCCTTCATGATCTGCCACGCCGAATAGTTCGAACACGCGACGTAGCGCACCTTGCCGGCGCGCACGAGGTCGTCGAGCGCGCGCAACGTCTCGTCGAGCGGCGTGCACCCGTCGAAGCTGTGCACGTGGTACACGTCGATGCGATCGGTGCCGAGGCGACGCAAACTGTCGTCGCAAGCGCGCAGGATGTGCCAGCGCGACTGCCCGGCATCGTTGGGGCCGTCACCGACACGCGCGTGGACCTTGGTCGACACGAGCACTCGGTCGCGTTCGGCGCCGAGCGCGAGGCCGAGCAACCGTTCCGACTCGCCTTTCGAGTAGCCGTTCGCGGTGTCGAACAGGTTGACGCCCGCGTCGAGCGCGAGGCGCACCTGCTCGCGCGCCGCGTGCTCGTCGATGGTGGCCACCCAGCCACCAGCGGCCGCGCCGCCGAAGCCCATGGTGCCGAGCGTGAACGCCGACACCTTGAGCCCCGACGCGCCGAGAAAGCGGTACTCCATCTGGCTGCTCGTCGCGTCGCTCACGACAGTTGCGGCAGCACCTTGTCTTCGTACAGCTGCAGTGACTGCCACGCGAGATCGATCGGCATGCCGCCGCACATGGGGTGCAGGTTGAACGAGAACTCGGGCCCCGCAGCCTTGGCCTGGGCGACGATCTCGTCGGGGGTGACGAAACGGTACATGCCCTCGGCGCGCAGCTCTTCGACGGTGGTGGCGTGCGAGTGCACCGCCGACTTGATGTCGGGCGTCTGCCAGCTTGCGTACGTGCTCGTCTCGTGGAAGAGATGATGACCGAGCTCGGCCCACGCCTTGTCGGGGTCCTCGACGATGAAGTGGTGCTCGAAGCCGGCGCCCGGCATCATCGCGAAACCCGGCCAACCCTCGAGCTGGCACTGCTCGTAGTAGTACGCCATGAGCTCGGGCACCGGGGCGGCGAAGAAGATCGGCAGCTTGAAGCGTGCGGCGCGTCGAGCGGCCGGCTTCGAGGTGCCACCGAGCATGAACGGCGGCATGGGCTTGCTCACCGGGATGGGCGTGACCCGCACCGTGGTGCCGCGGTACTCGAACGGTTCGCCGGTCCACGCCTTGAGCATGGTGTCGATGCACTCGTCCATGAGCTTGCCGCGATTGGCCCAGTCCTTGCCGTGTGCCGCGTACTCCTCGGGGCGGTAGCCGATGCCGGCGATGACGCTGAGACGTCCGCCGCTCAGCAGGTCGAGCACCGCGATGTCCTCGGCGATGCGCAACGGATCGTGCAACGGCACCAGCAACGCGGAGATCGACACACCGATGTTCTTGGTGCGGGCAAGCACGGCGCCTGCGGTGACGAGCGGCGAGGGGCTCCAACCGTTGGCCGCGCCGTGGTGCTCCTCGTGGGTGACGGCCATGAACCCCAACTTGTCGGCCCATTCGGCCATGTCGATGCCCGCCTTGTAGGGAGCCGACATCTCGTTCGTTTCGAGGCCGGGCTGGATGAAGTTGAGCCGCATGATCGCGACGGGCATGGCGAACGCTCCCGATTGACGTGTTTTCGGACGACACTAGCCACGCCGGACGTGACGGTCGCCACCGCCCGCAGCGCCCGCACCCCGCGGGCGACGTGGCGCTCAGCGGGCGGTCGGCAGCACGTGGTCGGCGAATCGCTCGCGGAGGGTCTTCTTCGAGAACTTGCCCACCGACGTCTTCGGGACCTCGTCGATGAACACCACGCCGTCGGGCATCCACCACGCGGCCACCCGACCTTGCAGGAACGTGAGCACCTCTGCGCTGGTGAGGGTCTCGCCCTCGCGCACCACGACGCACGCGAGCGGCCGCTCGGTCCACTTGGGGTGCGCGATGCCGATGACGGCCGCCTCCTTGACCTTGGGGCACGCCATGATCTCGTTCTCGAGGTCGGTGGAGCTGATCCACTCACCGCCCGACTTCACCAGGTCCTTGGTGCGGTCGACGAGGAACAGGTAGCCCTCCTCGTCGGCCACGGCGATGTCGCCCGTCTTGAGCCACCCGTCGTCGGTGAACGACTCGTGGGCGCGGTCGTCGTTGTAATAGGTGGATGCCACCCACGGCCCGCGCACCTGCAGCTCGCCGCGCGACTCGCCGTCCCAAGCGACCGTCGCGCCTGTGTCGGGGTCGGCCAGGCGGAACTCGACCCCGGTGGTCACGAGCCCGGCGCTGGTGCGGCGCTGGGCGAGCTCCTCGTCGGTGCCATCGCGCAGATACGACTTGATCGTGCACACCGAGCCGAGAGGGCTGGTCTCGGTCATGCCCCACGCCTGCAGGATGGGGAGCCCGACCTTCTGCCGGAAGCCCTCCGACAACGCCTTCGGCACCGCGGAGCCGCCGCACGGGATGACCCGCAGACTCGACACGTCGCGGCCGTCGAGCTCGGGGAGCACACCCATCCAGATCGTGGGCACGCCCGCCGCGACGGTGACCCGCTCGGTCTCGATGAGGTTGGCGATGGTCTTCGCGCTGAGGTCAGGGCCGGGCATGATCAACGTGGCTCCGGTGCCCACCGCGGCGTGTGCGAGGCCCCACGCGTTCGCGTGGAACATCGGCACCACGGGCAGGAGCACGTCGGTCTCGCAAACGCCGAGGACATCGGCGTTCATGGCCGCCATGGTGTGCAGGAACATCGAGCGGTGCGAGTACACGACGCCCTTCGGGTTCCCCGTGGTGCCGCTGGTGTACATCATGGCGGCGGCCTGGTACTCGTCGGCGATCGGCGGGAACTCGATGGGCTCCACCGACGCGAGCAGCGTCTCGTAGTCGTGCACCTGGG
>JBKJKR010000054.1:0-3169 GCA_046597135.1 Acidimicrobiales bacterium
GTTGACGCCCATCTGGCGCACGTCGCCGCCGGCACCCGGATCGAACAACTTGCCGCCTGGGCCGAGCGCGGTGATGTCGGTGGGCAGGTGGATGGCCTTGGGACCCGCAAGCAGCCGCTTGCACGTATCGATGTAGTCGGGTTCGCACAACGACGAGCCGATGGAGTGCCCTTGCGCGGCGAGGAACGTGAAGCACATGCCGCCGCCGATGATGAGCGAGTCGACGACGCCGAGCAGCGACTCGATGACGCCGAGCTTGTCGCTGACCTTGGACCCACCCATGATCGCCACGAACGGACGATTGGGGTTGTTGCGCAGACCGCCGAGCGCCGCGACCTCTTTGGCGAGCAGTCGACCGGCTGCGCTCGGGAGGAACTGCGGCGGACCGACGATGGACGCGTGCGCGCGGTGCGACGCGCCGAAGGCGTCGTTCACGTAGAGGTCGAAGCCGGCGATGAGCTTCTGCACGAACGCGGGATCGTTGGCTTCTTCGCCCGCGTCGAAGCGCAGGTTCTCGAGCAGCTCGACACCCGGCGCGAGCTCGGCGAGGAGCTTGCGCACCGGCTCGATCGAGTACTTGGGCTCGGGCTTGCCCTTGGGCCGGCCGAGGTGACTGCACGCCGTGACCTTCGCGCCGCGCTCCACCAACCACGTGATGGTGGGAAGTGCGGCGCGGACGCGAAGGTCGTCGGTGATGCGGTCGCCGTCGAGCGGGACGTTGAAGTCGGCGCGGAGGAGAACCTTCTTGCCGGCGACGTCGCCCAGATCCTCGAGTTGAGGGACCTTCACGGGGATGCCTCGATCACTTCTTCTTCGCGACGCGGCGCTTCTTGCCCACGACCTGCACCAGATCGACGAGGCGGTTCGAGTAGCCCCACTCGTTGTCGTACCAGCCGAGCACCTTCACGAGGTTGCCCATGGCCATGGTGAGACCCGAGTCGAAGGTGCACGACGCCGGCGAGCCGACGATATCGGTCGAGACGAGCGGCTCTTCGGAGTAGTCGAGCACCTTGGCCAGCGGGCCGCGCGTGGCGGCCTTCTTGAAGGCGGCGTTGATCTCGGCGACGGTGACGTCGCGCTTCAACACGGCAGTGAAGTCGGTGATGGAACCGTCGGGGGTGGGCACCCGCAGCGACGTGCCGTCGAGGCGGCCCTTCATCGACTGCAGCACCAGGCCCGTGGCGCGAGCCGCGCCGGTGGAGGTGGGGACGATGTTGACCGCGGCGGCGCGGGCGCGGCGCATGTCGGAGTGCGGGCCGTCGACGAGCATCTGGTCGCCGGTGTAGGAGTGGATCGTGTTCATGAGGCCCTTTTCGACGCCGAACGCGTCGTCGAGGACCTTGACCATGGGCACGAAGCAGTTGGTGGTGCACGACGCGTTGGACACGACGATGTGGTTCGCCGGGTCGAAGGTGTCGTCGTTGACGCCCATGACGAACGTGGCGTCGGCGCCATCGGACGGGGCCGACACGATGACGCGCGGCGCGCCACCTTCGAGGTGCAGTGCAGCCTTGTCGCGCGACGAGAAGATGCCGGTGGATTCGATGACCACGTCGACCCCGAGATCGCCCCACGGCAGCTCGGCCGGGTTGCGCACTGCGAGGACCCTGAGCACGTCACCGTCGACCGAGATGCCGTCCTTGTGCACGGCCACCTTGCCGTCGAAGCGGCCCATGACGGTGTCGTACTTCAACAGGTGTGCCATCGTCGCGACCGACCCGAGGTCGTTCACGGCCACGAAGTCGATGTCGGCTCCGGCTTTCTTCGCGGCACGGAAGAAGTTGCGCCCGATTCGGCCGAAGCCGTTGACGCCCACGCGGATGGTCATTGCAGGGGTGACTCCTCGATCGGCGGCCGCGTCGTTGCGGTCGCGTGTGGTTGACAAGCGTGCGAACGCGCCGAACGAGCCGGTGCGAAGGCGTGTTTGACCTTCAGGTTCTCACATGGAACATGGTCGACGCCGTAACCGGCGATGGAAGACCACGCGACGTGACCATTGTCACGGTATCGGATCGGCGCAGGTCAGACGATGAGCTGCCGGCACCGATCGCCATCATTTTTCGATGTCTCGGTGCGTCACGGTGGGCTCGAGCCCTTGGCGGCGCAGGATCGCGGCGAACTGCTCGGCCATGACCACCGAACGATGGCGTCCGCCGGTGCACCCGAACGCCACGGTGAGATACGCCTTGCCCTCGCGCACGTAGTGCGGCAGCAGCATCGTGTAGAGCCGCTCGAGCTCGACGAGGAACGGTTTCGTGACGGCCTGGCCGAGCACGTAGTCGGCCACTGGCTCGTCGAGGCCGGTCTGGGGGCGCAGCTCGTCGATCCAGTGCGGGTTGGGCAGGAAGCGGCAGTCGAAGACGCAGCCGACGTCGATCGGCACGCCGTGCTTGAACCCGAACGAGCTCACGTGCATGCGCAGCGTGGCGTGCGGCGTGTCGCCGCCGAAGATGTCGACCACCCGGGCGCGCAGCTGGTGCACGTTGAGGTCGCTCGTGTCGACCACGACGTCGGCCTCTTCCTTCAACGGGGCGAGCGCGATCCGTTCGGCCTCGATGGCGTCGGCGATGCTGAGCTCGGGCGAGAACGGATGACGACGACGCGACGATTCGTAGCGACGCACGAGCGTCTCGGTGTTCGCGTCGAGGAAGATCACCCGCACTCGGTCGCCGTGGGCCCGCAACGCGGCGAGCGCCGGCACGATCTCGCGTTCGTAGCGACCGGTGCCCACCGCGAGCGCGACCTTGTCGATGCTGGAACCGGGTGCGCCGGCGAGCTCGCCGACTTTGGGCATCAGCGCCGGCGGCAGGTTGTCGATGACGAACCAACCGAGGTCCTCGAGGTTGCGCGACACCTCGGTGCGCCCCGCCCCGGACATGCCGGTGATGATCACGTATTCGCTCATCCCCCGTGATGGTACGGGGCGCCCGGGCCGCTGCCCGCATGCTTCCAACAGCGGAGGAACAACAATCGAGGAATGGAGGACGCGTCCTGGTACTCGGTGGCCATTGCGAGGAAGCCCGGCGGAGGCGCCGGCTCGAGCATGAGCTCGACGAACATCCCGTTCGCGGCGAGCGCGTTCACGTAGCGCGACAACGGCCGGTGCACGTAGGGAAGGAAAACATCGTTCGCGACCTCCTCGACGAGGCGGCCATGCTCGAGGAGGTCG
>JBKJKR010000018.1:0-7338 GCA_046597135.1 Acidimicrobiales bacterium
CTATCTCGCGGGCGCGGCGTTGGTCGCCGCGCTGAACGCCACCGTGGTCTTCTTCATCGCGCTCGCGCTCGGCATCACGCTGGCACCGGTCCTCGCCGTGTGGGCGTTCTTGTGGAACTTCGTGCCCCAGGTCGGCGGGTTCATGGGCGGGTTCCCGTTGGTCGTCCTCTCGCTGAGCGTCGGACCGGCGCAGGCGGCCGTGGCGGCGCTGTTGTTCATCGCCTACCAGTTCACCGAGAACCACGTCATCCAACCGGCCGTGATCGGCGAGGCGATCGACGTGCCGCCGTGGGCGACGTTGCTCACCGCACTGTCCGGCGGAGCGGCCGCCGGCCTGCTCGGCGCGGTGGTGCTGACGCCACTCGTGGGCGTGGTTCGCGTGGTCATGCTCGAGACGCGGCGCAGTGACTTCCCCGGCCGGACCGTCGAGACAACCGTGGTCCACGGCGCGGTGCTCGATGATCCAGGCTGACTCACAACTCGGTGCGGATCGACGCCTCGAGCACCGGGTGGCCGTCGTCGTCGTTGCGGGCCCGCTCCACGAGCAGCGACACGCTTCGCCCGTCGATCTGCAGCACACCCATCTCGTTCGCGAACTCGGGGCCGTGCGTCAAGGTCCACGACGCGGTGACGTCGGGCCGGCCCACGCTCCGCGTCAAGCCGCGACCCAGCGCGCCGCCGAGGCGACTCAACGCGAAGCGCAGCACCCGACGATCGTTCTTCGCGAGCGAGTTGCGGATCGGCGAGCTCACGAGCTGATAAATCCGGCTCTTCGCTGCGGTGACGTTGCGTCGTGCCACGTAGCTGAAGTGGATGTCGCCCGACAGCACGGAGATCGTCGCCGGCGGTTCGATCGTGGCCGAGCGCCCAGTGCCGCACGCGATCTCGTCGAGCAGGTTCAGCATGCGGTGCAGCGAGCCTTCGAATGCGGCCCAATCCTCGAGGTCGAGACCACGGCGCAATCGCTCGGACCAGCGGGCGATGCGAGCGCCCCACGCACCGTCGCAAAGTGCGGCATTCCACACCTGCAGGCCGTGCAGACCACCGAGCACCATCACCGGCAGTGACGTGGCGATGAACAGGTGGTCGACCTCGTGCCGGCAGCACTCGTCGATCCATGCCCACTCGCCCTCGTCGACCATGGCTCGATCGGGCTCGAGCACGCGCCCGTTGCGGCAATCGACGACCACGACACGGGTGCGACCGATGTCGCGGTAGTAGCTGAACCGGTACCCGCCGGCCACCGGGGTGTCGCGCTCGGAAGCGGCCGCCCACTCCCACAGGACCGCCGCCCCGTCATCGGTGGCGAGAAGGCGATCGAGCATGCCTTCGGCGCGGATCTCGTCGGGTGACAGGTTTCCCAGGTGTTGGTAGATCCAGTACGAGACCATCGCGCCCGTGATGTGCTCGTTCCACCAGGAGAGCTGCCGCGTCTCTCGGACCCATGCGGCCGAGATGTTCCAATCGTCGATCACGTCGTGATCGTCGAAGATCATGGCGCTCGGCACGACCGAGAAGACCCATCGCTCGACCTCGGGCTGCCACGCCTCGTGATACAGCCAGGTGTACTGCTCGAACCCGCCGACGACGTCGTCGGGACCACGCTGCGGACGCCGGGCCATCCGCTTCTTCGTCTTCGGTGACGGATCGTCGGCGTAGACCTGATCGCCGAGCAGCAGCAGCAAGTTCGGCCACTCCTCGCGCGGCTGGGCGAGCATGCGCAGACCGTGGGCGCGCAACGAGTCGACGCCGTGGCCGAGAGGATCATCCGTCGCCGACAGCGACCACGGTGGCGCGTGCGGAGCTGCGGCCCGACACGAACCGAACAGGATCTGCGTCGGCCCGTCGCCCCCCAGGGTGCGGATCACGCTCGGCGGCAACGCGCTGCCGGGCAACGGCCAGCACTGCTCATCGTCGAGGCGCACGTCGTACTCGATCGTGGCTCCGGGCTCGAGTCCGTTCAGGATCACCAACGCGTAGTGGTGCCCGGCGACCGTGAACGTTCGGGCGCGGCAGCCGAGGATCTCGACGACGCACGGCGCATCCGTCTCGACGAAGATGGTCGCCGAGCAGTCCGTCACGTGTCGGAGCATCGGCCCGATCAACAGGCTGGGCATCGCGGGCGCCTGCGGGCGTCAGAGAAAGGCCGCGGTGGTGCCGGCGAGTGGCATGGCCGGCCCGCCGAGCTTGCGATGGTCCCACGACCGCGTGCGCACCGGATCGATCCGCACGATGACGCGCTTGTTGAGCATGATCTCGACGAAGGGGCGCATCTCCTCGGTGTACGGCGCGTTGTACCGCTCGAACACGCTGACCCCGGCCGCCCAGTACTCGGGATCGGTGGTGTCTTCGATGATGTGGGCGACACCCTCGATCGAGACGCCTCGCAACTGGTCGTACGTGAGGCCCGCCTCGATCATGCAGGCGATCTTGGGGTCGCGCCGGAGGTTCGCCACCTTCTGCGACTTCGCCTTGGTCTCGAAGTAGATCTTGCCGTCGATGACGCCGTACCACATGGCGATGAGATGGGGCACGCCGGTCGGACCGTTGGTGGCCATCGTGCCCGTGCGGCTCTGTTCGACGAACGCCGCAACCTCCTCGGGCGTCATGGTGATCGCCGCTCGCTGATTCGTTCCCACGCTCGATCTCCTCGTATCCGCCGGAGTCGCACGACCCCCGGTCATCAGATCATGGTGCATCCACGGCCGGCGAACCGCTTCGTCGAAGATTTGCATGCACGATGCACGCCCGTAGCCTCGATTGCGGCCGCCCGCGCATAGGGTCGATCGACGAGGAGGCGGGCAGGGATGCAGACCACGGTCGAGCCGGTGGAACAACCCGTGCACGCCCAACGCACCGGCTGGGTGCTCGCCATGGTCATCGGCACCACCGTCCTCACCGGACTCAGCATGTCCATCATGGTGGTCACGTTTCCGGCCATTCGGGCCGACTTCCCCGACGCCACGCCCGCCCAGCTGTCGTGGATCAACAACCTGTTCACCATCGTGAGCGCGGCGACGCTCATCCCTTGTGGGGTGCTCGCCGACCGCCTCGGCCGCAAGCGCATGTTGCTCGCGGGCGCCGCCTTGTTCACCGCGGGCTCGGTCATCGGCGCGCTCGCGCCGTCGCCCGAGTGGATCATGGCGGGTCGTACCGTGCAGGCGCTCGGCGCGGCGTCGTTCGGCCCGGCCGGCACTGCGTTGCTCATCTCGTCGTTCGCGGCCGACCGCCTGCCGACCGCCATCGGGATCTGGGCCGTCACGAGCGGTGTGGCATCTGCGGCGGGGCCATCGGTGGGCGGCATCGTGGTCGACCGGGGCGGGTGGCAGTGGGCGTTCTGGCTCAGCGTGCCGATCGGTCTCTTCGCGGTGGCCTTCGGCCCGTTCGTGTTGCGCGAATCCGAACGCGACCCCGCCCGACGACTCCCCGATCTGCTCGGAGTGGTCCTGGTGATGGCGGCGACATCGGTCATCACCCTCGGCGTGGTGCAACGCAAGACCGACCCAGGGTGGGGCTGGCTCGGCTCGCGCACGCTCCTCTGCTTCGTGGCGGGCGGGGTGGTGCTGACCTGGTTCATCCTCCGCTGTCAACGACGCCCGAACCCGTTGTTACGACTCGACCTCTTCCGCTCGAACGATGTCCGCTTCGGTGCGCTCGGGTTGCTGGCGAGCGGCGTGGCGTTCTACGCGCTCAACTGGGCGTTCGTCCAGCACATGGTGAACCAGTGGGAGTGGACCATCTCGAAGGCCGGCGCCGCGACCGCGCCCGTCGCACTCGTTTCGGGCATCTCGGCCATCGTCAGCAGCCGCTTGGCCAACCGCCACGGGCAACGGGGCTTCATCCTCGTCGGGTCGCTCGGCGTCATCGGCAGCTGCGCCTTCTTGTGGTTCGCCATGGGCGACACGCCGGCGCTGTGGCCCGTGCTGGTCGGCGGCACGATGCTCGGTCTGTTCAGCGGGCTTGTCTTCCCGGCGTACATCTCGACCACCTTGCTCGGGGTGCCGTCCGACCAGTACTCGGTGGGCAGCTCGATCAACTTCATGACGCAGCGCACGAGCGCCACGCTCGGCACTGCGCTCGCCATCACCTTCATCGCCGGCGCGAGCGGGAACGCCGGACTACACAAGTCGATCCTGGTGTGCGGGGTCGGCAGCGTCGTGGGCTTCGGCCTCGGCTTCCTGGTGCGGCGACCCGACGCCATACTCGCCGACGCTCACAGAGGATTTCGAGACTGACGCCGTACGGCCTAAGTTTCGCTGGTGGCGCGCAACGAGCTGTCGAACCGCGGGCCTGATCTGGCGCAGATCTTCGTGGCGATGCCCACGGCGGTCATCGTCGCGGACACCGCGGGCCTGGTCGTGCGCTGGAATCCGGCGGCAGAAGAGCTGTACGGGTGGAGCGAGACCGAGGTGATCGGTCGATCGATCCTCGACGTGCTGGCGACCGTCCCGGGCGAGAGCCCACTTCGCATGTCCCTGCAGCAGGTCGTCGATGGCGAGGAATGGCGCGGCGATCGGGTCATCCGCCGCCGCGACGGGACGCCGATCCGGGTGTTCTCGCGTGCTCGCTCCATCACCACGCCCGATGGGGCGGTCGTCGGCATCGTGGGCATGTCCGCCGACGTCACCGACCGGCGTCGCGCCGAGCAACAGGTGCGCGATTTGGCCGACCACTTCGGCCTGGCGCTCGAGGCCGGTGGTCTCGGGACCTGGCGATGGGACATGGCCAGCGACGTGATCGATTGGGACGAGCGCCTCGAGCGCCTATACGGCCTCGAGCCGGGCACGTTCGACGGCACATCCGACACCTACCTGGCACACCTGCACCCCGACGATCGAGCCGAGGTGTTGCGCGTCGTGCAGCACGCCGTCGGCACCGCTTCCACCTACCAGGTCGAGCACCGCATCGTGTGGCCCAACGGTTCGGTCCACTGGTTGTTCTGCGCCGGTGCGGTCACGGTCGACGACGACGGTGCGCCCACCGGCACCATTGGCTGTGTGGTCGACGCCACCGATCGCAAGGTGAAGGAGGAGGAGCGCCGTCAGCGCGAGGCCGAGGCACTCGAGGCAGCCTCACGGGCGCAGGTCCAACACGAACGCCTGCAGTTCGTGCTGGCCATCAACGACACCTTGACGTCGTCGCACACCGTGCAGGAGATCATGGCCAACGTGACTGCAGCCGCGGTTCCCCGACTCGGCGACTGGTGCTCGATCCACGTGCTCCCGTTCGACGGTGGCCTGGTACCTGCGTCCGACATCGCTCATGCCGATCCGGCGATGGTCAGCTTCGCCCGCGAGCTGCAGCACCGGTATCCATACGACCCGACCGCGGAAACCGGCATTGCGAAGGTCATCCGCTCCGGCCGCACCGAGTTCTATCCCGACATCGACGAGGTGCTCCTCGCCGACCCGGACGCGACGGACGAGCAGCGCAACCTCGTCGAACGACTCGCGCTCGGTTCGGCGATCGTGGTGCCCATCACGAAGCACGGCCGCGTACTCGGTGCGATGCAGTTCGTGATGTCCAGGTCGTCGCGGCGCTACACGCCCGACGACGTCGCGCTCGCGGAAGCCGTTGCCGGCCGCATCGCCGCGACCTTGGAGAACCACCGGCTCAACGAGCAGCAGCGCGTCATCGCCGAGACGCTGCAACGCAGTCTTTTGCCGGCTTCGGTGCCGCACATCGCCGGACTCGCGATCGCCGTTCGGTACTCAGCGGCCGGCGAGGGTACGGAGGTGGGCGGCGACTTCTATGACGTGTTCGGCGTGGGCGACGGAACGTGGGCCGTCGTCATCGGCGACGTGTGCGGCACCGGACCGGCGGCGGCGTCGCTGACGGGGCTCGCCCGGCACTCGATACGCGACAGCGCGTGGCACGGCGACCAGCCCGCCGACGTTCTGCGATCGCTAAACCGCGCCGTGCTGCAGTCGGAGTCCGACTCGTTCTGCACCGCCGTCTACGCGTCGTTCGAACGGGTGGCCGGCACCTTCACCGTCAGGCTCGCGTGCGGCGGCCATCCCCTCCCCGTACTGGTCAGCCACGGCGTGGCCCGCTCGCTCGGTACGCACGGCACGCTCCTCGGCGTGCTGCCCGACGTGCGGTGCGAGGCCACCGAGACGACGCTGCAACGTGGCGACATCGTCGTGTTCTTCACCGACGGTGCCACCGACGTCGCGCCGCCCTACCTCCTCACCGCCGAGCAGTTCGAGTCCATCGTCGGCGAGTGCGCCGGCGACACCGCCGACGAGGTGGCCGACCGCATCCTCGACCGGCTCGAGTTGATACTCCCCTTCCACGACCGCAACGACGACCTCGCGCTCCTCGTCGTCCGGGTCGATGACTCGCCCGGCCCCGACGAACCCGCGGCCTGACGCACCTCTCGGCTACGGGTGCTAGAACCACCGCCGTAGCAGGAACAAGCCTCAGGGAGAGCACATGTTGATCGTGGCCGGCCATTTCGACGTCGACCCAGCAGAGCGCGACGACTTCATCTCGTCGAAGCTCGAGGCGATGAAGTCGACCCGTACCGAGAGCGGTTGTCTCGAGTACGTCATGAGTGCCGACCCGGTCGATGCCGCACGGGTGATGCTGTTCGAGCGGTGGGCCGATCAAACCGCGTTCGACGGCCACATGGCCGTGGTGGCCGCCGCCCCACGGGGTGGCGGCCCCGCGCCCAAGGGTTTCTCCGTCAAGATCTACGACATCGAGGCAGAACGTTCCTTCGGCTGACCGCCCCACGGGCGGCGGTCAGCGCAGGAGCTCGGCGGCGCGTTCGCCGATCGCGATCGACGTGAGGTTGGTCGGCGAACGCACCACCGTGGGCATGACCGATGCGTCGACGACGTGCAGCGATCCGACACCGTAGACCCGCAGGTTTGCGTCGACCACCGCGCCGTCGTCGGGGTCCGAGCCCATGCGGCACGTACCGGTTGCGTGGTACCAACCCCCGACCGTCGACCTGATGTATCCCTCGAGGGCCTCGCGGTCCTGCTTGGCCGCCGGGTCGAGCAGACCGATTCCCGTGTACAACGCGGACATCTCGGCGCTCGTCGCGAGCTCGATGGCCACCTGCAGGCCTTCGACCAGTCGCAACAGGTCGTCCGGATGCGACAGCATCGCGAAGTCGACCGCCGGTCGCACGGAGGGATCACTGCTGCGCAGGCGAACCGTGCCCCGCGACAGCGGGTCGTGGACGCCGGCGATGACCGCGCTGATGGCCGGGACGCCCATGGCCGCCTGCATGTCCGGGAAGTCGGCGAGGTCCCAGGAGCTCCACATGCTGAGCCACATGTCGTCGATGGCGAGTCCGGAGGACGACGAGTACCGGGCGCCCAGCTG
>JBKJKR010000226.1:0-8666 GCA_046597135.1 Acidimicrobiales bacterium
CGTCGACGCGGCGCAACTGTTCATCCGTGGCGGCAGCGCCGGCGGGTACACCGTGCTCTGCGCGCTCACCTTCCACGACGTCTTCGCCGCAGGCGCGAGCCACTACGGCGTGGCCGACCTCGAGGCCCTGGCTACCGACACGCACAAGTTCGAGTCGCGCTACCTCGACCGGCTCGTCGGCCCCTATCCCGAGGCGCGCGACGTGTACGTCGAACGCTCGCCGATCCACCACACCGAGCAGCTCGGCACGCCGTTGATCGTGCTGCAAGGGCTCGACGATCTGGTGGTCCCGCCGAACCAGGCCGAGATGCTGGTGGCCGCGCTCGAGGCCAAGGGAGTGCCGCACGCCTACGTGGCGTTCGCTGGGGAGGGCCACGGCTTCCGCAAGGCCGAGAACATCATCGCGGCGCTCGAAGCCGAGCTCAGCTTCTACGGCCAGATGTCAGGCTTCACGCCCGCCGACCCCATCGTTCCCGTGCCCGTCCGCAGGTAGCGCGCGCCGAGTCCTGGGTCGGGGTCGTCGGGGGCCGGGGCGGTGTATCACGCGTGATACCATGCGCCCATGACCGATGTGTCGATTCGTGACCTGCGGAACCACGGCGGCGACGTCGTGGATCGGGTCGAGCGCGGCGAGCGCTTCGTCGTGACGCGCAGCGGCAAGCCCGTCGCCGAGTTGCGGCCGCTCGGCTCGCCGGGTTTGCCGGTCGCCGAGCTCATCCGGCGTCGGCTGCATCTGCCATTGGTCGACCCGGAGTCGCTGCGGCGCGATGTCGACGCGGCTGTCGACTCGTCGCTCTGATGGCACGCGGCGTCCTCGATACCAGCACGCTCATCCTGCTCGGTCGGATCACCGACACGGCCGCGCTGCCAGAGGAGCCGCTGATCACTGCGGTGACGTTGGCCGAGCTCTCGGTCGGTCCGTTGGTCGCAGCATCCGATGCCGAGCGAGCGGCGCGCCAGGCACATCTCCAAGCCGCGGAGTCGGATTTCGAACCGCTGTCGCTCGATGCTGCGGCGGTCCGTGCGTTCGGCTCGGTCGCGTCCTCGTTGAGGCGCAGCGGTCGCAAGCCGGCCGCCCGGTCCTACGACGCGATGATCACCGCAATCGCCATCGCGCACGCCCTTGCGGTGCACACGTGCAACCCTCGTGATTTCCACGGGATCGACGGTCTCGAGGTGGTCGCGGTCCGTCGCCCGGATCGAGACTGAACGAGGCGGACGCGCCGAACGGTACCAAGAGGCACCGCATCGTCACGCCCGACCGCCAGACTGGTCGGATGGCCCGAATCCTGGTAACCGAGAAGATCGCCGAACCCGGCCTTGACCGGCTGCGTGCCGCAGGCCACGAGGTCGACGTGCGCGAGGGGCTCACCCCCGAGCAGTTGCTCGACGCGGTCCGTGGCGCACACGCCCTGATCATCCGCTCGGCCACCGATGTCACCGCCGACGTGCTCGCGGCCGGCGTCGGCATGGTCGTCGTGGGTCGAGCCGGCATCGGCCTCGACAACGTCGACGTCGAGGCGGCCACCCGTCACGGCGTCATGGTCGTGAACGCGCCGCAGTCCAACGTGATCTCGGCCGCCGAGCACACCATGGCGCTCATCCTCTCGCAGGCGCGCAACGTCCCCCAGGCCAACGCCGCGCTCAAGGCGGGTCGCTGGGAGCGCTCCAAGTGGGAAGGCGTCGAGCTCACCGAGAAGACGCTCGGCATCATCGGCCTCGGGCGCATCGGCAAGCTCGTCGCGCAACGCTCGCTGGCGTTCGGCATGCGCCTCATCGCCTACGACCCCTTCGTGTCGCCCGAGCGCGCCCGGCAGATGTCGGTCGAGCTCGTCGACCTCGACACGCTCATCGAGCAGAGCGACTTCATCACGGTGCACGTCGCCAAGACGCCACAGACCGTCGGTCTCATCAACGCCGAGCGGTTGGCCAAGGCCAAGCCGTCGCTGCGGGTGATCAACGTGGCCCGTGGTGGCATCGTCGACGAAGCTGCACTGGCTGACGCGATCCGCTCGGGTCAGATCGCCGGCGCGGCGCTCGATGTGTTCGCCAAGGAGCCCACCACCGAGTCGCCGCTGTTCGCTCTCGAATCGGTCGTCGTCACGCCGCACCTCGGTGCGTCGACCACCGAGGCCCAGGACAAGGCCGGTGCCACCATCGCCGATCAGGTGCTGCTCGCGCTCGCCGGCGAGTTCGTGCCCTTCGCCGTCAACATCGACGCGAGCGAGGCCTCCGAGACCATCCGGCCGTTCGTCCCCTTGGCCGAGCACCTCGGCGCGTTGTTCGCGTCGCTCAGCGAGAAGCTGCCCACCACCATCGAGGTCGAGTTCCAGGGCGAGATCGGCGGCTACGACAACAAGATCGCACTGCTCTCCGCGCTCAAGGGCATGCTCGGGCAGATCAGCGACGAGCCGGTGTCCTTCGTCAACGCGACCAACATGGCGCGCGATCGCGGCGTCGAGATCAAGGGCATCTCGAACTCGGTCGCGAAGGACTTCGTCAACGTCGTCACGGTGCGCGGCGGCGGGCATTCGCTCGCCGGCACCTTGGTGGGCCTCGGCAACGAACCGCGCCTCGTCATGGTCGACGACCACAAGATCGACATGCCGCCCGCCCAGCACATGCTCGTGGTGCGCAACGACGATCGCCCGGGCATGATCGGTCTCGTCGGCACCACGCTCGGCGCGGCCGGCGTAAACATCGACGACATGGACGTGGGCCGCTCCGTCGAAGGCGTACCCGCCGTGATGATCATCGCGTCACCCACTGCGGTGCCGGCCGACGTGCAGGATCAGATCCGTGCCCAGGACGGCATCGTGTCCGTCTATGCCATCGACCTGAAGTAGGGCGGGGTCTTCTCAGCGTTTCGGGGCGCGCATGCCGTCGGCTTCGGCCGCCGCGGCGTCGAGGTAGCAACGCTCGGGTGTGGTCATGTCGTAGAAGCGCGAGCCGGGCACGTGATAGATGTTGCTCGACGCGTTGCCCTTCACCGGATGACTGAGTGGGCACTGGCCGTCCACCGGTTCGACCCATGCGGGCCGGTCGGCAACCGACTCCGCGCCCGGCGCCGCGAGTGGCGCCCATTCCGCCACACCCAACGCAGGCGTCAACGATGCACGCGTCGATGCGAGCGCAGCATCGGCTGCTGATGTCGCCGCACGGCGACGCTCGATCGCGCGACGGATCAACGCAGTGAGCGCGCTGACCGCAATGGTTCGTACGACGGCCCGACGAAGGCTGCGGCGCAGCCGATTGCATCGGGCCGGCGACGTGATCGAGTCGCTCGGGTCGTTCGGGGATCGTCGTACCTTGCGGATGCACGCCATGTCCGCAAGCTAGCGCCGTGCGGTTGTCCGATAGCGCCGCGCGTCGTCATTTGGAGATCGCGTGGGGCCTCACCCTAGGATCTCCCCGCTATGGGCGGAGACGGGTCCTTCATGCGCGCGTTGCGCGCACGTTTCACGCGACGAATCGCCGTGTCGATCGCCGTGGTGGCGCTGCTGTGCGGCGTGGCCACCGCGGCGTTCGCGGTGACCACGCCGTCGAAGTGGGCCGGCGACGTCATGGCCAAGTCGGCCGGCAAGAACGTGTCGCCGCCGGCGCCGAAGGACGCAGTGACCGCGAACGCTCCTCGCGACGAGACACGTCCAAGGGTGCGTGCCGCGTACGAGAACGCAATCGCGGTGGCCGACGCGGACGGCACCAACTGCGGTGTTCGCTACGCCGTGCTCGCCGCGGTGGGTTGGGTCGAGTCGAGCATCGCGAAGCCGACGAATCGCACGTTCATCCGCGACGGTGACGGCCGCGTCGAACCACCCATCTTCGGTGTCACGCTCAGCGGAGGTGACGGCAACGCGCAGGTGCCCGACTCCGACGGTGGCTTCTACGACGATGACCCCGAGTGGGATCGCGCGGTCGGCCCGATGCAGCTCCTGCCGTCGACCTGGTACCGGGTCAAGGCCGACGCGAACGGTGACGGCACCAAGGACCCGCAGAGCATCGACGACGCCGCGCTCGGCGCGTTGCACTACCTGTGCCTCGCGATCCGCGGCGCGTCGATCGACGAGGGCGACAACCTGGCCACGGCGTTGTTCAGCTACAACCGTTCGAAGGCGTACGTCGCGAAGGTGATCAAGCTCATCGACCAGTTCGAGGGTCGCTGAGCTCGACCACGCCGACACGACGCACCGCCGTCACAGGTCGACGCGGGCGGTGCGGGTCAGCGTGCCGAGCGTGTTGGCCTGCAGCCGTTGCTGCGAGAGCGTCCACAGCGAGTCGCCGATCACGAGTGAACGCTGGATCGGGTTCGGCTGGTTCCACGTGGGCGTGCAGAACTCGATCCTTCCATCTTTCGGAATGGTGAGCGTCGAGCCGTTCGCCTCGACCTGCGCGTTCGGGATCCGGTAGCAGTCGTAACCGATGGCCCCACCCGTCTGCCCGCTTTGGCAGACCAACGCGAGCTGATCACCGTGGAGGTAGTCGACGCCGCTGCTCGCGCTGACTTCCTCGGCCGTCAGCCTCCCACAATCGGTCGCGCCGAGGTTCGCCGGCTTCTCGGAACCGTGCGCGACGCGGCCGACCTCGGTGATCCCGGTGCGGTCGACCTGCAGCACGATCGCTCCGAAGAACTGGCTCGAACTGGAGCCGCGGTCGTACTCCATGAGCGGCAGCACGAGCGTCTTCGTCTCGGGCCAGTAGAGGAACGCGTGGTGGTCCCACTCGATGCCGGTCTGACCGAAGTTGGGCGACGTCCACTTCGCGAGCTCGGTCGGGCTCGCGAGGTCGCTCACGTCGAACAACGACACCTTCGCACCCTGCACCCGGCCCTGCGTGCTCGCTTCTTGGCCGACCCCGATCACCAGGTTGTCGGCGATGGGATGCAGGTAGCCCGAGTAGCCGGTGATCTTCAACTCGCCGAGCACGGCCGGTGCCGCGGGGTCGCTGAGGTCGACGGTGTAGAACGGATCGGTCTGGCGGAACGTGACCAGGTATGCGATGTCGCCGGCGTAGCGCACGGAGTAGATGCGTTCACCCCGGCCCATGTCGCCGACCTGACCGACCTGCGCGAGCGCATCACCGGTGCGCTTCAACGTGGTGATCATGCTCTCGGACTTCTCTTGGGTGTTCCACGGCGTGCCCTTGGTGGACGCCACGCGCAGCACGCCCTCGTGCTCGCTCAGTGAGAACTGGTTGAGCAGATGCCCGGGCACGGTGCCCGAGGCGAGGTAGCTCGCAGGCTTCGCGCCTTCGATCGAGAACTGGTGCACCGACGTCGAGAAGCTGCGCTCCCAGTTCGCGAGGCGTGTGCTCGACGACTGCTCGGGGTCTATCCACGTCTCGGTGGCCACGTAGAGGTTCGCATCGGACGCGTAGACGGTCTGGCCGCCGGCGAGGATCGTGACTGCGTCGCCGTCGGTGAGCGGTTTCGACGCATCGAAGGTGAGCACGGACAACGAACCGAAGCCTGCGAACTCCGTGGGTGCGTCGACGTTCGCGCAATCGGTCAGCAGACCATTTGCGACCTTGTCGCCCCTCGCGTCGAGCAACGTGTAGCTCGGGAGCCAGTCCTCGATCGTCGACTCGAGCACCACTTCTTCGTTCGACTTGCGAGCGCGGTCCTCGCCGTTCTTGTTCTGCGGCGTCACGAACTCGAGTTGTCGCGGTTCGCTGCGCACCACCATGCGCACCGTCGACCCCACCAATCGGCCGGTGAGGTACGCACCGTCGACCCGCAACGTGGACCCGATCCGCGGCGCGCCGGCGCCGCTGAGGTCGACCTCGGTGACCGTGGCTGCGCCGCTGCCGTAGTACGGCATGCTCGACGATGCGATTCGCCCGGCCGGCATGGGGATGATGCCGCCGCCGTTCTCGTCGAAGCCGGCACCGAAGACCAACGCGCGGTCACCGACGATCAGCAGCTCGCTCGGGGTGAAGGTCTCGTCGCCGATCGTGACGGTGCGCACCGCACCCGACGTCGCGCCGCTGACCGCGACCACGTTCAGGCGGTTGCCCGTGAGCGTCACGATCCGTCGACCGTCGGTCTTGACGATGTCAGGTTCGTCGACGCCGTTCTCTTGGTTGTTCGTCCCGGAGAACGGCGTCGAGGCGCTCGAGTCGCCGGCACTCTCGCGGCTCGACGGCGCGGCGGCCGTGGTGCCCTTCGCCATGTTGCTCCCCGCGGCCGACGCGCCCGTGGCGGCGGAGACCACGTCGCCCGCGAAGCCGAACCCGTAGCCCGGCAGACCGTAGGGGCCCACCCGGCCGGCTGCCTCGGCGTGGATGTGGGCGAGCAGCGCGTCGCAGTCGCCGACGGGCTTCAGGAACGACGCGAAGACCGTGGCGCCCTGGGTGCTCTGGCGGCGTACCTGGTCGATGCGTGCCGACAGGTCGGGCGAGGCATCGGGATCCTTCGACGAGCTCGAACTGCACGCACCCAGCACGATGGAGAGTGCGGCCGCGGCCGCGATGGTCTTGCGCATGACGTGAACCTCCGACGACGCCCTACAGAGCGACTGATGCTCCTTCGGACGATCATCGGAACGCGCTGGTTCCCGCTGTTGTGAGAAATCTGCCGTTTGTTCAGCGGCGGTTGGCTCAGGAAGCTGCGGGGGCGGTCACCGTGGGCAGCCACGCGGGCCGCGTCTTCTCGTAGGCGGTGATCGCGTCGACGTGGCGCAGCGTGATGCCGATGTCGTCGAGGCCCTCGAGGAAGCGTTCCTGGGTCGCCGCGTCGAAGGGGAACGGCTGCGTGATGCCGAGCGCCGGTACCTCGAGCACGAGACGTTCCATGTCGACCGTGATCTCGAGGCTCGGGTCGGCCTCGACCGCGGCCAGCAACTGCTCGGCGACCTCGGTGGGCACCGTGACCGGTACGAGCCCGTTCTTCGTGCAGTTGTTGCGGAAGATGTCGGCGAAGCGTGACGAGATCACGACGTCGAACCCGTAGTCCATGATGGCCCACACCGCGTGCTCGCGAGACGAACCGGTGCCGAAGTTCGGGCCGGCCACGAGGATGTTCGCGTTCGCGAAGCGATCGTCGTTGAGCACGAAGCTGCGGTCGTCGCGCCACTCGCTGAAGAGGCCCTTGCCGAACCCCGTGCGCTCGACGCGCTTGAGCCAATCGCTGGGGATGATCTGATCGGTGTCGACGTCACTGCGGTTCAACGGAACCGCCTTCCCCGACACGATGCGAACTGCTTTCATGATGGTCCGTTCCTACAGGTCGTCGGGTGTGGCGAAGGTGCCGGCGATGGCGGTGGCCGCCGCGACGGCGGGCGACACGAGATGGGTGCGACCGCCACGTCCTTGGCGGCCTTCGAAGTTGCGGTTGCTGGTGGAAGCGCAGCGCTCGCCGGGCGACAACTTGTCGGGGTTCATGGCGAGGCACATCGAACACCCCGGCATGCGCCAATCGAAGCCGGCGGCGATGAAGATCTTGTCGAGGCCTTCGCGCTCGGCCTGCTGCTTGACGAGCCACGAGCCGGGGACCACGAAGGTGCGCATGCCCGCGGCGACCGTGCGACCCTCGGCCACCGCGGCCGCCGCGCGCAGGTCTTCGATGCGGCTGTTCGTGCACGAGCCGATGAAGACCGTGTCGACCTTGACCTGCTTCATGGGCGTGCCTGCGGTGAGCCCCATGTACGTGAGCGCGCGTGCGGCCGCATCGCGATCGCCGGCGTCGGCGAAGTCGTCGGGCGACGGGATGGATCCGTCGAGCGGCATGACCTGTGCGGGGTTGGTGCCCCACGAGACGTGCGGACGGATGAGCGCGGCGTCGAGCACGACTTCTTTGTCGAACGTGGCGCCGGCATCGGTGGTGAGCGAGCGCCAGTCGTCGAGGGCGAGCTCCCAGTTCTTGCCCTTGGGTGCGTGCTCGCGGCCTTCGAGGTAGGCGAAGGTGATGTCGTCCGGGGCGACCAGCCCGGCGCGTGCGCCCGCTTCGATCGACATGTTGCAGACCGTCATGCGGCCTTCCATCGACATCTCGCGGAACACCGACCCGCGGTACTCGAGCACTGAGCCGATGCCGCCACCCGTGCCGATGCGCCCGATGATCGCGAGCACCACATCCTTCGGCGTCGAGCCGGCGGGCAGCGCGCCGTCGACGGTGATGGCCATGGTGCCGGGCTTGATCTGGGGGAGGGTCTGCGTGGCGAGCACGTGCTCGACCTCGCTGGTGCCGATGCCAAAGGCCAGTGCGCCGAACGCGCCGTGGGTCGCGGTGTGCGAGTCGCCACAGACGATGGTCATGCCCGGTTGCGTGAGCCCCTTCTCGGGGCCGATCACGTGGACGATGCCCTGCCCAGGGTCACCCATGGGGAAGTTGCGTACGCCGAACGACTTGGTGTTGGCCCGGAGCACGTCGACCTGCTTGCGGCTGATCGGATCGGCGATGGGCTGGTCGATGTCGGCGGTGGGGACGTTGTGGTCCTCGGTGGCGACGGTCAGGTCGGGCCGGCGCACAGGCCGGCCGGCGATGCGCAGCCCGTCGAACGCCTGCGGGCTCGTGACCTCGTGGACGAGGTGCAGGTCGATGTAGAGCAGGTCGGGCTCACCCGGTGCGGCGTGGACGACGTGTCGGTCCCACACCTTCTCGCTCAGCGTCTTCTCGGTCTTCGCCATGGAGGCCTCCCGGTTGTGGCCAGGTCGTGCTTGACCATCTCAGA
>JBKJKR010000482.1:0-4853 GCA_046597135.1 Acidimicrobiales bacterium
TGTCGATCGTGGGCCTCGACCAGGATCCGGCGGCGCTCGGCGCCGCGGGTGAGCGGCTCGCCGAGTTCGGCGACCGCGTGGTGCTGCTGCGAGTTCGTTTCGACGAGATGACCGAGCAGCTGGCGGCCATCGGCGTCGACGCCATCGCCGGGTTCCTGTTCGACCTCGGCGTGAGCTCGCCCCAACTCGATCGGGCCGAGCGTGGCTTCAGCTACCGGTCCGACGGACCGCTCGACATGCGCATGGATCCGTCGGCGTCGCGCGATGCGGCGATGTTGGTGAACAGTGCGAGCGAGGGTGAGCTCGTCCGCATCCTCCGCGACTACGGCGACGAGCGATTCGCCGGGCGCATCGCCGGAGCGATCGTTCGCGCTCGGCCCATCAACTCCACCACGGAGCTGGCGGAGATCGTGCGGGACGCGATCCCCGCGGCCGCGCGTCGCCGCGGCGGTCATCCGGCAAAGCGCACGTTCCAGGCACTGCGCATCGCGGTGAACCGCGAGCTCGAGATCCTGCCGGGTGCGCTCGACGACGCAATCGCGCTCCTGGTCCCCGGAGGACGCGGCGCCGTGCTCGCGTACCACTCGGGTGAGGACCGCATCGTCAAGGATCGCTTCCGTTTCGCCGAGAACGGCGGCTGCACCTGCCCGCCGCGCCTCCCGTGCGCCTGCGGCGCACCACGCGTCGTGCGTCTGCTCACGCGGGGTGCCCGCACCCCCGGTGCGCTCGAGATCGAGCGGAACCCACGGGCCGAGAGCGCTCGTCTGCGATCCGTCGAGAAGTTGGCGGCGGCGTCGTGACCGAACAACGCCGACCCCGGACCTCACCCCGACCGACGCCCCGCGCGACACCCCGCCCGGCGAGCGCCGCGACGCGACCGCGCAGCTCGACCACCGCGTCCCGAGATCGTGCATCGAACAGCGCCGCACGCGGGCGCGCCTCGGTCTCCTCCGGTCGGACCGGCGGGTCTGCGGCAGCCGCGGTGGCGGTGCAACCGGCTCGCACCGAGCGAGAGGCGCGGCCGAGTCTCGAGATCGTCGAAGCGCGGCGATCGCGGCGGCGTCTGCGCATCGCCGGCATGTCGATGGTCGGGCTGTTGTTCGGCTCGATGCTGGGGCTCGCGGCGTTCCACTCCGTCTTGGTGCAAGGGCAGCTGCACCTCGACCGGCTCGACACCAGGATCGTGCAGGAGCAGGAGCGTGAGACGCAGCTGCGCCTCCAGGTCGCGCAGCTCGGCGCGCCGGCCCGCATCATGGTGGCCGCCGGCGACCAAGGGATGGTCTCGCCCGACGACCGCAAGTTCCTCGCATCGGTGATCCCGGGCACCGTGGTGCCGCCGCCGGTGATCTCGAAGTCCACGACGAAGGCCGCCGCGACGGCGAGTGGGGCGAAGTGACCTCGCGCACCCACGTCTCGCTCAAGGACCGTCGTGCCGCCGCACGTGCCGAGCGCGCGCGCAGCGGTCGCTCCCGCGGCCGATTCGCCGTGCTCTGGGTGCTCACCTTCGTCGGGTTCGCCGCTCTGGTCTTCCGCGCGGCTTCCCTGCAGATCGCGCCCTCGACCAAGTTGCAGGAAGCGAACGAGGAAGCGCGCGCGCAGCGATTGGCCGAGGTGAAGATCCCCGCCGATCGTGGTTCGATCTTCGATCGCAACGGCGTCGAGCTCGCCATCTCCGTGCAGGCAACGACGATCATCGCCGACGCCCGCGCCGTGGCCGACCCCACAGGCGTGGCCAACCTGCTCGCACCGATCATCCAGAAGGATCCGGCGGTGCTCGCCCGGCAGCTCTCGAGCGGGCTGTGGTTCGTGTACCTGGCGCGTCAGGTCGATGACGCGACCGCCGCGCTCGTCGAGCAGTTGCGAGCCGAGCACAAGTGGGAGTTCATCAGCACGATTGACGAGCCGAAGCGTTTCAACCCGTCGGGTAGCGAGCTCGCACTCTCGCTGCTCGGTCGCACCGACATCGATGGCCAGGGTGTGTCCGGGCTCGAGATGCAGTACGAGGACATCCTCAAGGGCATCGACGGCGAGGTCGTCTCCGAACGCGGCACCCGCAACCGCACCATCCCCGGGGGTCAGCAGGAGGTCACCGCCGCGACGCCCGGCACGAGCTTGGTCCTCTCGATCGATCGTGGGTTGCAGTACGAGACCGAGAAGATCCTCAAGCGTGTCGTCGACGAGCAGCAGGCGAAGGGCGCGTCGGTCATCGTGATGAACGACCGCACCGGCGAGATCCTGGCGAACGCGAACGTGGTCCGCGAAGAGGGCGCACCGGCGAAGGAATCGGTCGACAACCGCGCCGTCACCTCCACCTTCGAACCGGGCTCGATCAACAAGAGCCTCACGCTCGCGGGTGTGCTGAACGACGGCCTCACCACACCCGACGCCGACCGGATCATCTCGGCCAGGATCGACTCGTACGAGATGGAGTTCACTGACGAGGGCCGCTCGGCCGACCAGGTGATGACGCTCACCGAGATCCTGCGCGTCTCGTCGAACAACGGCACCGTCACCTGGGCCCAGGACCTCGGCAAGGCGCGGCTGTGGGAATACTTCGACAAGTTCGGCCTCGGGAATTCGACGGGTCTCAAGTTCCCCGGTGAGTCGAAGGGCATGCTGCTCCCTGCGAAGAAGTGGGACGACGTGTCGTTCCGCACGATGTCGTACGGCCTCGGGCTGTCCGTCACACCCATGCAGATGCTGAGCGCGTACAACACCATCGCCAACCACGGGGTGAGCGTCCCGGTGCGCTACGTGCTCGGCACCCAGAGCGCGGACGGCGTCTTCGAACCCGCGCCGGTGGCTGCCGGGACGCAGGTCGTGTCGGGCGCGACGGCCGCAGGCATGACGCGGATGCTCACCACCGTCGTCGGTGACGGCACCGGCAAGAAGGCCCAGGTCGCGGGCTACACCGTGGCGGGCAAGACCGGCACCGCGTGGAAGGCGCTCGAGGGCGGTGGCTACGGCTACCCGGGGGCCCGCAAGCTCGTCGTGAGCTTCGTCGGCTACCTCCCGAACGCGGACCCCGGCCTGTCCATGATCGTCGTCATCGACGAGCCCGTGAACCAGAACGCCAGTGGTGGTGCGACGGCTGCGCCGGTGTTCCGCGAGATCGCATCGTTCGCGGTGCGCCAGTTGCGCATCCCGCCCGACGCCGACGCGGCCACTCCGACGAGTAACAAGGAGCGCGTGCGTTCCCAGCCGCAGAGCACCGAGACCGCACCGCTCCCGGTGTTCGGCCCTCCGGCGCCCACCTCCACCACCACGACCACGATGCCGAAGGCGACCACGACCACCGGGCCGAAGGCCACGACCACGGTGGCCAAGGTGACGACGACCACGACGCCGAAGGCGACGACCACCGCGCCGAAGGCGACCACGACCACTGCGCCGAGAGCAACGACCACCGTCGCCAAGGCGACCACGACCACCGCAGCGCGAACACTGCCTGCCGGCACGCCATGACCACGCTCCTGCGTCCGTTGCTCGTCGATGCCGGAGCTGCGCTCACCGGCACCGCGGAGCGCGCGCTGGCGGCGGGCGACGACGGTCCCGTCATCACCGACATCACACACGACTCGCGACGGGTGCGTGCCGGATCGCTCTTCTGCTGCGTGCGGGGCGCCAACGCCGACGGTCATCGTTTCGCGGCCGACGCCGTACGCGCCGGGGCAGCTGCGCTGCTGTGCGACCACCCGCTCGCGGGCAACGTCCCCGAGGTCGTGGTGCCGGACACGCGCCGGGCCATGGCCCCGCTCGCCGCGAGCTTCCACGGTCACCCGTCGCGCTCGATGCAGGTCATCGGCATCACCGGTACCAACGGCAAGACCACGACCGTTCGGCTGGTGCAGGCGATCCTCGAACACCACGGTCTCGCGACGGGCGTCATCGGAACCCTCACCGGCGCGCGCACCACGCCTGAGGCCCCAGAGCTGCAGCGGATCCTGGCCGAGATGCGCGACAACGGCATGCAGGCCGTTGCGATGGAGGTCTCGTCCCACGCGCTCACGATGCACCGGGTCGATGCGATCAACTTCGCCGTGGTCGGCTTCACGAACCTGTCACGAGACCACCTCGACTTCCACGGCACGATGGAGGAGTACTTCAAGGCGAAGGCCTCCTTGTTCACGAATCAGTTCTCGCCGTTCGCCGTGATCGACGTCGACACGCCGAACGGCATGCTCCTCGCCGCCACGACCGAGATCCCGCAGGTGGTTCGCACCGGTGCGTCGACGGTGGAGATCCTCGCCATCGAGGCATCCGGCACCCGCTACCGCTGGCGTGGCGTCGAGGTCCCCTTGCCGCTGGCGGGTCGCTTCAACGTGGCGAACGCGCTCGTCGCCTCCGAGGTGTGCGTCGGCATGGGTGTTGCGCCGGCCACCGTCGCCGAGGCGCTCGCACGCGTCTCCTCAGTACCGGGCCGCTTCCAGCGCATCGAGATCGACGCACCGTTCACGGTGATCGTCGACTATGCGCACACGCCCGACGGGCTCGACAACGTCCTCGCCGCCGCACGGGAGATCGCAAGCGACGGCCGGGTACTGGTCGCGTTCGGATGCGGCGGTGACCGTGACGTCACGAAGCGGCCGTACATGGGTCGCAGTGCACGCGAGGGCGCCGACTACGTGGTCGTCACCTCTGACAACCCCCGTTCCGAGGATCCGGCCAAGATCGTCTCGCAGATCGTGTCGGGCATGCCGGCGCGACCGGACGTCGTCGAGCTCGATCGACGCAAGGCGATCCGTGACGTGCTCGCAGCAGCGCGCACGGGCGACGTCGTGGTGATCGCCGCACAGGAGCTGGCCGTGGTGCGCGGCACGTACGAGCCGTGGGTCGCCCGGCTGCGAGGACAC
>JBKJKR010000120.1:0-2514 GCA_046597135.1 Acidimicrobiales bacterium
CGGCGGCGGCGGCCGGGCGCGCCGATCCGGTGACGCATTCGCCGCCGGCCTCGCCCGGGACCGCGCCGCACGATGACGCTTTGCGACGCTGGGCCGCTCATCGCCATCATCGATGCCGACGAGCCCGACCACGATGCATGTCTCGCAGCGCTCGACGAGCTCGCGCTGCCTCTCGTGACGACATGGGCGGCTTTCACCGAGGCGATGTACCTACTCGGCCAAGCCGGTGGGATCACCGGTCAACGCGCGCTGTGGAGGCTTGTTCACACGAACCGCCTGATGCTCGTCGACCTGTCGACCAAGGCGGTCGAGCGATCTGCCCAGTTGATGGACAAGTACGCCGACCGACCTATGGACCTCGCCGATGCGACGCTGGTCGCACTCGCGGAGGAGCAAGGGCATCGCATGGTCTTCAGCCTCGACTCCGACTTCCACATCTACCGAATCCGCGGACGACAACGCTTCGACGTGGTCCCACGACGCTGAATAGGCTCGGCGCTGCATCCGCCGTAATGCCGACAGCCTCGCTCGAACCCGATCGCCGCGGTGGTGTCGGCGGAGCATGATCTGCTGCGTGGACCAGTTGCAGGAGCACTATCGGATGCGCGAGGAATGGGATCGACTGCAGGCCGGGAACGGTCGGGTCGAGTTCCTGCGAACCCAAGCGTTGTTGCGTGCGGTGCTTCCCACGCCGCCGGCCCGAGTGCTCGATGTCGGTGGCGCTGACGGAGTCCACGCCGAGAGGCGGGCAATCTCGACCGCTTCGTCGACCGGGTCGGTCCGGATGCGGAGGTGCTCGAACTCGGTAGCGGTCCGGGGCGCGACGCCCGCTACCTCGAAGGACGAGGCTTGCGGATGCAACGAACGGATGGCACCGCGGCGTTCGTCGCGCTGATGCGTGAAGACGGCCACCACGCTCGGCTGCTCGATGTCCGCGACGGCGACTTCGGCGGCCCCTACCGAGCGGTGTTCGCCAACGCGGTGCTGCTGCATCTCTCCAGGGTCGAGTTCCAGGCTGCACTCGTGGCAGCACGGCGCGCTGTTGTCGGCGGGGGAGTGCTGGGTCTCACGCTGAAGGAAGGCGACGGCGAGCGATGGACGACGGAGCGGCTCGACCTGCCGCGGTGGTTCGTCTACTGGCGTGAACCCGATCTTCGACACGCGCTGGCCAGTGCCGGATGGATCGTGGAATCACTCGAGCACCTCCTCGGGCACTTCGACCCGTGGCTCTACGTGATCGCGCGCGCCGACGCAGCGCCGACATCGCGTTCTCACCTTGCGTGCTGAGCGCAACGATGCGCGGGCACGCGCCAGGGGATGGGCCAGTGCAAGCGTCAGTCGGGGCCGATCAGGCAGAACTCGTTCCCGGCGGGATCTTGGAGGACCCGCGTCGTCCATTTGCCCGCCTCCGTGATCTGCAGCGTCGTCGCACCGGCCGACAGCATGTCGTCGAACGTCGGCTGCGCGTGATCCACGAACAGGTCGAGGTGCATCCTGGACTTCGAGACCTTCGCCTCAGGGACTCGTTGGAAGGTGGTCCTGTGTCTCGCTCAGTGGTCGTGGCGGTGGTGAAGGTCGGGCACGTGGGGGTGGGCGTGGACGAGTGATCGGTGGGTATGGCGATGCGTGTGTGAGGGGCTGGTCGGCTCGTCGCCCATGTGCTGGTGGTCGTGGTGGATGTCGTGGGCATGGGCGTGCTCGTGCGTGCCGGGTTCGTGCACGTGGTCGTGTTCGTGATCTGAACGGAGGGTCAAGATGACTCCTCCTGCGGCGAGTGCGACGGCCGCGAGTTGTACTGAGCGCACTTGTTCGTGGAGGACGGTCCAGGCGATGGTGGCGCCGATGAAGGGCGCGGTGGCGAAGATGATCTGTGCGCGGGCGGCACCGACGAGTCGTGCGCCGCTCACCCAGAGCGTGATCGACAGTCCGTAGCCGATCATGCCCACGCCGACGCCGGCTGCGGCGTCGAAGGCGGATGTGGAGCCCGCTCCGAGGAGCAGCCCGACGACGATGTTGGTAGTTCCGGCGACGATGCCCTTGACGAAGGTGATGTGCGCGGGTGCGAGGTTCTCGATCTGGGCCGTGACGCTGTTGTCGACGCCCCAGCACGCACAGGCGGCGGCGATCAGCAGGGCGCCGGTTTCGGGCCGTGCTCCGTCCTGCCAGGTGAGCGCTACGGCGGCTGCGGTCACCAGGGCAGTGCCGGCGAGGACGCGGCGTCCGAGGTGCTCGCGGAAAAGCGTGGCCGCGAGGGCGATGGTTGCTACCAGTTCGAGGTTCAGCAACAACGAGGCGGTTGCGGCGTCGGTGCGGGAGAGTCCGGCGACCAGGAGCACGGGTCCGGCGATGCCGCCGGCCAGGACTGCGGTGAGTAGGCGGGAACGTTCTGCGAACAGCATCGTGCGCGAGATGGGGTGGCGGATGCAGTAGGGCGCGGTCGCGAGGGCGGCGCCCGCATAGAGGATGCCGGCGAGCAGCACGGCGGGTGTGTCGTCGGCGAGTCGCGACGCAGCC
>JBKJKR010000261.1:0-3970 GCA_046597135.1 Acidimicrobiales bacterium
CTCGATCTGCTGTTCCGGACGCATCTGTTGTTCGTGGACCGTTGCAGTCATCGCACGCTTGTCTGCTGCAGTGAGCTTCGGCGGGAACAGCGATCGTGGCCAGAGGTGTCGGGCGCGTACGACGTTGACCTCGGCTGCGAAGAGCGTGAACTGGCTCAACAGGTACAACCAGCTGATGAGACCGATGACGATCGCGAACGTGCCGTACGTGTCGGTGGCCCCGGAGACCGAGCGTGCCACGTACCACTGACCCGCACCTTGCAGGACGGTGTATCCGACGCCGCCGACCGCGGATCCCGGTAGGAGCTCGCGCCACGGCCGTCGTCCCGAGACGAGCACCTGGAACATCAACAGGTAGATCAGCGAGTTGAGCACGACGCTCGACGCAACGCCGCCCACGCGCGCGACACCGGGGAGGTTCGGCAGGAGGGTGACCGCTTGCGTCGCGAAGGTGCTCACGGCCAGCGATGTGCCGACGACGAACAAGCTCAACAGCGATCGCGCATGCTTCGGGACGAACCCGGGCTGAACGACGCGAGGAACGTCCCAGATCTCGTTCATCGCGTCCTGGCCGGCCTGCATGCACGACAGGCCGGCCCACAGCGCGAGAGCCACGCCGATCACGAGCGCCGCGCCGCTGCCGTTCAACGGGGCCGTGGCACCGCTGATCTGATCGCCGACCACCGGGAGCTGCGCGAGCGCCGAGTCGCGGAGCGTGTCCGCGCCCGACGATCCGGTGACGAAGCCGAGGATCGTGGTTGCCGCGAGCAGCAGCGGGAAGAGCGAGAAGAACCCGTAGTAGGCGATGAGCGCGGCAAGGCTGCCGGCGCGATCGTCGCCGAACTTTCGGATGACGCCCACGACGAACGCAACGGGTTCCCGACCCTGCTGGAACCGATCGATGCGTCCCAGCAGGCCCTGCGTCGGCTTCGGCCCGGCCGACCCGGCATCCGTCCGGTCGGCATGACCGCGTTCGTGCGGTGCGGATGCGAGGTCGTCGAGGTCGGCTGCGTCGACTGGTCGACGGCGTGCGCTCCACGCGGACGCGATCAAGGCGACTGTCGCCACGAGCGCGGCGATCCGCTCGATGCCGGGCTTGTCGCGCGTCGGCCGACTGCGGCGATCGAGCGTGCGGTTCACGCAGTGCTCACCGGTCCGCTGGTGCCGAGCAACGCGTCGTGACGTCGAAGTGCAGCACTGCGAGCGAGGGGTCATGTGGTCCGTCGAACCACACCTTCGCGACCGGTGTCCAGAGACGTTCCATCTCCGCGATGTCCGATGCCACGCCTGCAGTGCCTTCGAGCGACACGTAGGTGTTGTCCTTCTGGTCGGCCACCGTGACGTGGACGGTGGCGCGGCCGGCGGCGATGTCGGCCACCCACTCGACCTCACGGCTGACGAGGAAGCTCATGCGGCCGGTCCCCACCTCGACGCAGGTGACCGGGCGCGACGTGTGCGCGCCGTCGATCATCGTCATGACCATCGCGACGGTGCGCCCGCCCCCGACGAGCTCGTCGAGGCGTCGCGCCTCGTGCTCGTCGCCTACGTTCGAATCGCTCTCGACCTCGAGTGCGGGCGCGATCTCGCGCAGATCGATCACTGCGGGCACCGTCGACGACCGCGCTCTCACCGCTGTGACCTGGCTCATCGTGTCTTGCCTCATCGTGTCTCGGCTCATGCCGCTACCGCCCTTCGCCCCGCCGGCACTCGGGCCCGCCGCCGTCGGCGATGGCCCTCAATGGTGAAATAGCCGGAAATCCGTTGCGCGAAACTCGTCGCTCCTACCCCTCGCTCCGTGTCCAAAGCGCGTTCAGCACGAGCTGCGCGGCCCAGAACCGGAGCGCCGTCGTGCGCTCCCGGCCTCGGTCGCTACGCCACACGAGCCACCCCGCCACCCCGATCATCACGGAGAGCGTCCTTGGTCCTCACAGGCCCCTGATGACGGTGCGAACGCGCACTCGCGCCGCGGCGCGCGGAAGGTGGGCGTCCGCGCGTGCGAGATGCTCGTGCGGGACGCGGCCGGTCGTTCGCAACCACGCCCGCGTGTCATGGAGCGCCTGCGCCAGCAGGACCTGCTCGGTCGCATCTTCGTGCGAGTCCCGCGCGATCGATCCGACGATCCCCGCACCGACGCGCGCGAGCTCATCCCATTCGTCGACGCCGATGGCCAGGGCGCGATCGATGTGGCGCAGGAGCAACGTCATCGCGAGCACGTCGCGATTGCGGGTGTCCACGGCGTCGGTCACCCCGATGCTGCGGTAGACGCGTTCGACGGGAATCGTCACCTCGGTCTCCTCCTGTGATTGGAAACCGCTCGTACCCACCACGATGGTTTTCGACACAACGCGTCGGAGGGGTCAGCGCCGGAGGTCCCACTTCCAGCCGTTGTGCGATCGCAACGGCGCGCTGTCAGCGGGCGACGGCGATTCTGGCAGTTGCTTGTCGATGCTCTGCTTGTGGTCGACCTCGATCGACCGTCGGCCCTGCGCTCAGCGGTGCTTCGATGCACCAGCCCGGGCGGTGACTACCCAGGTGCCGGCGCCCATGACCAAGCGGCCGTGATCGACGTGGGGCGCGAGTGCTTCGACGACTGCGCTGATGGTGGCCGCGCGCGTGAGCGCAGGAGCCGCCGCGTATGCGGGCGCGATGCTCGGGTTCTGCTCGACCAGCCGTGAGGCCAGCGCGGGGAGGTCGGCGGGGTCTCCCAGGTCGGCCTCGGAGGGGCCAGGAGCGATGGTCACGTCGACGAAGCCCGCCTGTCCGAGGACGTGGCGGATCTTGTCCGGGTCGGCGAAGGAGAACGGTCCGGGTGCAGACGGATCCGGCGGCGCACCGAGGCCGAGGTGCGCCGCGGCCACCATGACGGGAACGACGATGAAGGGGTTCGACTGCGGGGCCTGGAAGCAGACGAATCCGAGCCGGCCTCCGTCGATCAGCGATTCGTCGATGCGAGTGAACGCGCGCACGGGGTCGGTGAAGAACATGACGCCGAAGCGCGAGATCGCGACGTCGAACTCGTTGGCCGCGAACGTGGACTCCTGCACGTCCTCCTCGAGGAACGCGGCATTGGTGACGCCGGTAGCGGCAACTCGGCGGCGTGCTGCTGCGAGCATCGGCGCGGACACATCGACGCCGACGACCCGGGCCGGTGCCACGAGAGCGGCGGCTCGGAGTGTCGTTTCGCCGGTGCCGCAGCCGATGTCGAGAATCCGGTCGCCCGGTTCGAGCGCGAGGCGTTCGAGCACCGCCTCGCCGAACGGCCGCAAGGTCTGATCGAAGTGGTCGGCATGCTCCACCCACGCGTCGGCGACCACGGCGTTCCACACGTCGACCTTTTCAGAGCTCATACCGCACCCTACGCACCCTTGCGGTCGGCCGAAGGCGTTCGGCTCAGCTGACCCGGGCGTCGACCGCGAGTGCCGTGAAGATGGTGCCGCCCGGGTCGAGTCGACGCAGACCTGGTTCGTCGACATGTGGGCGTTCGGACCATGCCCTCGGGCTCGATGGTGCCTTCCACGACGACCACCATCGACCCGGACGACGTCAGCGTCGAGCGTCTCGTGGTCTTTCGTTCGTATGGGCACGACTGTTGGACGACGACCGATGGCGATTCCTTCCCGAATCGATGTGTGACATCCGCCCGGCCAGTTCAGGCCATCGGACGGTCACCCGGGTTCGTTGGGTTCGACGGCGTCCTCGCCCTCGTTGAACAGCGTCGACGCCGGCGAATCGCGATCGACCGTTTCGCGGTCCTTGTCAGCGTCGGGTCCGTCGGCCGGACGGCTCGGTTCTGGGTCAGTCGGTTCTGGCAGTTGCGGATCGCTCATGGACGGCCGGTTCCCGTTCCGTGTCGATCCCACACACGGGGCGGCTGCGTTCCCCACGAACCCGTGGATCATCCCGTCGTAGCAGCGGTATCGGGCCGGTACCCCGGCAGCTCGCAGGCGCGCGGCGTAGGCGGCGCCCTCGT
>JBKJKR010000269.1:0-4233 GCA_046597135.1 Acidimicrobiales bacterium
CGCGCGGCGGTGGCCGACGGCATGTGGAACGACCTCACGTGGAACCTCAACGGCATGCTGGCCGACGTGTTCGTGGGCCTTGCGCTCGTCGTCGCGGCTCGGGGAAGCCTCACCGCCGGCGAGGTCACGTTGTTCTTCGCCTACCTCACGGGCATGACGTGGTTGCCGATGCGCCTCGGTGGGCTCGTGGCCACGCGCCGGCGCTACGACGTGTCCGAGGAACGTCTCGGCGCGCTCGTCGCGCCCGAAGGTGTTGCGCGCGCGGTGTCGCCGCTGCTGGCCCATCGACCGCTGCCGGTGCTCGGCGGGCCCGACGTGGCGCCGCCGGTGCGCCCAGCTCGTGTGCCGCTCGACGTGCTCGAGGTGCGCGGCCTCACCGTGACGAGCCGCGGGCTCGTCGATGTCGACCTCACCATTCGACGCGGCGAGATCGTCGTGGTGAGCGGCGCGGTGGGGACCGGCAAGACCTCGCTGTTGCGGGCGCTGCTCGGCCTGCTCGCGACCGACCGTGGCGAGGTGCGCTGGAACGGCACCCTGATCGAGGACCGCGCCGCGTTCTTCGTGCCGCCCCAGAGCGCGTACGTCGCGCAGGTGCCCCGGCTGTTCGCCGAGTCGTTGGCCGCCAACCTGCGGCTCGGCCACGACCTGCGGGTCGATGAGCTCGTCGACGCAATCGCCATGGCCGCGTTCGACACCGACGTGGCCGCGTTGCCCGAAGGCCTCGACACGCTCGTGGGCGCGCGCGGGGTGCGACTGTCGGGTGGGCAGGCGCAGCGCACCGCGGCGGCGCGTGCGTTCGTGCACCGCCCCGAGCTGCTGGTGTTCGACGACCTCACCAGCGCGCTCGATCTCGAGACCGAGCTGGCCTTGTGGACCCGGCTCGCGGCCGCCGGGTACACGGTGCTCACCACGTCGAACCGGCCGTTGGCGCTGGCCCGCGCCGATCGGGTGCTCGACCTCGGCTGACCGGGCAGACGTGCTCACGGCACTGTCACACCTCCTGCGTATGGTTGTTCCATGAAGCTCATCGAGCAGGTCCGACACATCACGACGGAGGTGAAGAACCTCGCGGCCTGCCCCGCGGTCGCCGCGGATGCCGGTCAGCTCGTGGTGGGCGCGCGTGATCTGGTCCGGGCCGCGCAAGCGTCGCAGGTCGTGATCATGGCCCGCCTCGCTGCCCTCGACGCGTTCCGCGCCCACGGCGCGCACGACGTCGCATCGATGCTGCGCCTGTCGGGCGAATCACCGTTCGTGGCCAACCAGGTGGGCTCGGCGGTGCGCGCCCTCGACGCGTTCCCCGCGATCGCTGCGCTGCTGCTCGACGGATCCATGCGCCGCGAACAAGCCGCCGCCATGGCCGCGCTCGTCGAACACGCGGCGGCCGGTCACGTCTCGGCCGACGAGATCGACCGACTCCTGGCCCACGCCCCCGACGACACCATCGACGGGTTCAAACAACGCGTCACGCAATGCCAACTCCTGGCCGAACAACGCGCCGGCATCGACCGCGCCGAACGCCAACGCGCCCAATCGAAAGTCACCGTGTCCGACGCAGACAACGGCATGAAACGCCTGGTCGCCCTCCTCGACCCCGCCCGCCACGCCGTGCTCGTCAACGCACTCGACGAGCTCGTCGACCAGCACTGGCGCGACCCCCAACACAAACCCGGCACCTACGAGCTCCCCAAACTCCGCGCCGACGCCCTCACCGACATGGCCCGCCGCAGCATCGAAGGACAATCGTCGGCCGCCGACCCCGACACGTCAGCTTCATCGCCGTCGACCCGCACCGGGCGCGCGCAGGTCGTCGTGCTCATCGATCACCAAACCCTCATCGACGGCCTGTTGCGCGAAGGCTCGACCTGCGAGCTCGCCGACGGCACACCCATCAACCCCGCCACCGCCCGCCGCCTGGCGTGCGACGCCGGCGTCATCCCCGTCGTGCTCGGATCCGACAGCGAACCCCTCGACGTCGGCCGCCGAAAACGCCTCGCCACCGCCGCCCAACGCATCGCACTCCGCGTCCGAAGCCGCACCTGCGAGTTCCCCGGGTGCACCGTCCCCCACGAATGGACCAAAGCCCACCACATCAACCCATGGCAACCCGGCGGGCGCACCGACCTCGACTCCCTCGTCTCGCTCTGCACCAAACACCACAGCCTCGTCCACGAAGGCCACTGGACCATCGAACGCGCCGACACCATCACCGTGTTCCGAACACCCAACGGCATCGCGTACAACGGCCCGATCGCGAACGCCGCATGACCGCTGAACGCGCATGCGCAACCGCGCGCCAAGGGCCTACGACATGGCTCCCCGCGGCCTCATCGGTCGAGGAGGTCGGCGTAGCCCTCGCGAAACGTGGGGTACGTCAAGACGAAACCGAGACCGTGGAGCCGAGCGTTCGAGACGCGCTTGTCATCGGTTCGCCCCGCCGGCCCAGCGGCCGAATCGTCGAGCTCCTCCGCGGCGGGCACCGCGACGTCGAGTCGCGCCGCGAGCCAGCGCACCACTTCGCTGCGCCGCGCCGGGTGGTCGTCGACCACATTGACCACCGGCGGTGGCGTGGCGCACGTGGCGAGGAACGAGATCACGCGCCCGGCGTCGGCCACGTGTATCCGGTTGGTGTGCGGGTCGCGGATCGCGTCACCGACCGGTTCGAGCCCTGCCCGCACGCGCTCCACCAGGCGCGTGCGGCCCGGTCCGTAGATGCCTCCCAGTCGGGCCGAGACCGGCTCGGCCACGCCCGACGCCGCCACCACCGCCTCCGCCTCGACCATCCTTTGCCCGTTGTACCGCGGCGGCTCGGCGGGCGAGTCCTCGTCCACGAGCTCACCGACGCGCTGGCCGTACACCGCGGTGCTCGATACGAACACCACACGCCGCAGGCCGGCGCCACGCGACGCAAGGGCCGCAACGACGTTCGTGAGCCCATCGACGTAGACGGCCCGATACGTGGCATCGTCGGCCCGCCCCGCGGCCACGCAGAACAGCAGCACCTCGACATCGGGAAGAGTCACCCGATCGAGCGAGCGGCGATCCGTGACGTCGGCCCGCACCCGACGCAGCCCGGGTGGCACCGCGACATCGCTGCGACGCAGCGCGGTGACCTCGTGGCCCTGATCCGCCAGGGCGAGCGCGGCCCGCAGACCGGTGTCGCCGGCGCCGACGAAGAGCATGCGGGCCACGGCGCGATGGTACCGACGGACGCCGGGTGACACGCGTGCTTGTGGCACAGGTACGCCCGGATTGCCACAGATCGGCGCAGGCACACGGCTACGGTCATGGGCGCGAATCGCGTCTCGGTCGCGCGACGCTAGGCTCGAACACCAGTTCGCATCCGCGCCACATCCCGACCCACGTCGTATCGATCACCGATCACCGATCACGGAGCCATGCCCGAACAACTGCCGCTGCACACCTTCGCCCGCGAGATCATCGACACTCCGGTCACGAACGAGATGAGCGAGTCCTTTCTCGCGTACTCGCTGTCGGTCATCACGGCGCGCGCCATACCCGACGTGCGCGACGGCCTGAAGCCGGTGCAACGCCGCATCCTCTACTCGATGCAGCAGATGGGCCTGCGACCCGATCGACCGCATCGCAAGAGTGCGCACGTCGTCGGCGACACCATGGCCCGCTTCCATCCGCACGGCGACAGCGCCATCTACGAGACGCTCGTGCGCATGGCGCAGTCCTTCGCCCGCAACATCACCTTCGTCGACCCGCAAGGCAACTTCGGTTCGCTCGACGACCCGCCCGCGGCGTATCGCTACACCGAGTGCCGGTTGTCGAACGCCGCGCTCGAGATGTTGAGCGAGCTCGACGAGGAGACCGTCGACCTCCGGCCCACCTACGATGCCGAGACGACCGAGCCGGCGTATCTCCCGGCGATGTTGCCGAATCTGCTCGTCAATGGCACCACCGGCATCGCGGTCGGCATGGCCACCAACTGTGCGCCGCACAACCTGGTCGAGGTCGTCCAGGCGCTGCGACACCTGATCTCGCACCCGAGGGCCACCATCGACGACCTGATGCGCTTCGTGCCCGGTCCCGACCTGCCCACCGGCGGCAAGATCGTCGGTCTCGACGGCATCCGTGACGCCTACGAGACCGGCCGTGGCAGCTTCAAGATGCGTGCCACCGCCCGCGTCGAGACGATCGGTCGCCGCAAGGCCATCGTGGTGACCGAGCTGCCCTACACCGTCGGCACCGAGAAGGTCGTCGAGCGGA
>JBKJKR010000330.1:0-3309 GCA_046597135.1 Acidimicrobiales bacterium
CAAGGGCGTCTTCGCCACCGACCCGCGCGGCGGCATCTATGACGCGTTCCAGAAGACGTTCGACCGCAGCAAGGATCCGTTCTCCTCGCTCACCGAGTACTGCACGGCCCACCCGGCCGCCGCGAGCCGCAAGGCCACCGACGCCGTGAGCGCGGACGCGATCACCATCGTGAACCTGCGCACCAAGCTCGAGCAGCTCGAGAAGATCGGCTTCTCGTTGCCGCTCGGCGACAACAACGAGATGTACCGCACGTTCTTCACGTACATCAACGACAAGTGCGGCGGCATTCGCGGTCGCAAGGTCAACTTCCAGGTCGTCGAGGTCAACTCGCAGAGCGCCACGCTCGACGCCGACCGTCGTGCGGCCTGCATCCAGGCCACCGAGGATCTCAAAGCGCCCATCGTGGTCAACAGCACGGGCTTCGCCGGCACCGGCCTCGACTGCCTCACCATCGAGCACGACACGATCTTCATCACGTCGACCTCGGGCACCGATCAGACCACCAAGGACTCGAAGGGCCGCATGACATCGATCGCGCCCACGCTCAGCGGGTACACCAAGAACCTCGGTGACGATCTCGTGAAGCAGGGCGTGCTCACCGGCAAGCGCATCGCGGTGGTGTACCCCGATACGCCCGGCTATCCCGAGGCCATCAAGGAAGGCCTCATCGCCTCGCTCAAGAAGGCAGGGCTGAACATCGTCCAAGAGGACATGATCGGCTGCAAGGGCGGCTCGGCGTGCGCCGATGGCACACCGGCATCGGTCGACAAGTTGCTCACGAACAAGGTCGACGTGCTGTTCCCGGCGCTCAACGTGGTGTCGCTGCCCGGGTACCTCAAGGAGATGGCCACCAAGGGCATCAAGAACGGCCAGATCCAGATGTACCAGTCGAACTACAACAGCCAGGCCGGCGACCTCGTCTCGTCCAAGATCATCGACTTCGGCGGCGCCGAGGCTGCGGCGTTGTACAACGGCACCATCGCCATCGACACCACGCCCACGGGTGACTACCGCGGCACCGACTTCAAGAAGTCGGAGTGGAACACGATGTGCGAGAAGCTCTACAACGAGAACAACAAGGTCGGCGAGAAGTTCGACTTCACCGTCGAGACCGAGAACAGCCAGGCCGGTGCCGTCGCCTCCGCCTGCCAGTTCGCCCGCCTCGCGGCCCGCATCACCTACCTCGCCGGGGAGAACCCCACGCGTGCCGAACTGTTGAAGGCCAAGGAGAACATCGGCCCGGTCGACTCCAACAGCCAGATCCCGGCCACCTTCAAGCCGGGCAAGTTGTCGGGCTGGGACACGCTGTTCACGCTCAAGTGGAACTCGCCGTGCCCCGGCACGAAGACCCCTGACAAGGTCAAGTCCTGCTACACGGTGGTGGGCGCAGGCCGACCGATCGCTCGATGATCGCACCAGTTCACGTGTAGTGCGAAAGAGGGTGGCCGGAGCCTCGGCCACCCTCTTTCGCGCACTACGTTCTCTCCACTATGCCGCTGCCATCCAAACGCGATCATGCCGAGTTCGGCCGCCGTCTCGGCGCGTGGTTCGCCACCCAGCTCCCGCCCGGTGCCGCACCGGTCATTTCCGACCTTGCGGTACCCGAAGGCACCGGCATGTCGAGCGAGACGCTGCTGTTCACCACCACGTGGTCGGAGTCGGGCCACGAGCGTTCCGAGCGCTACGTCGCTCGTGTCCGCCCCGAGATGACCGACTACCCGGTGTTCCCCGAGTACGACCTCGAGCTGCAGCACCGGTGCTTGCAGCTCGTGGGCACCCGCAGCGACGTGCCCGTGCCCGAGGCGCCGTGGATCGAGCTCGACGAAGCGCCGCTCGGCGCACCGTTCTTCGTCATGCGTCGCGTCGACGGTGTGGTCCCCACCGACCTGCCGCCGTACGTCTTCGGCGGTTGGGTGTTCGACGCTTCCGCGGCCGACCGTGAGCGGATGCAACGCAACGCCATCGAGGTCCTCGCCAAGCTCCATGCCATCGACATCACCGGTGAAGACGCCGCGTTCCTCGACCGTCCCCAGTTCGGCGTCGCGGCGCTCGATCAGCACCTGAACTATCAGCGTTGGTACTACGACTGGGCGCGCGAGGGTGTCGACTACGACATCATCGAGCGTTCGTTCGCGTGGCTCGAGGCGAACCGCCCGAGCGACGAGCGCACGGTGCTCAACTGGGGCGACGCTCGCGTCGGCAACATCATGTGGCACGACTTCGCTCCGGTGGCCGTGCTCGACTGGGAGATGGCCGCGCTCGGCGCGCCCGGTGTCGACCTCAGCTGGATGATGTTCCTGCACCGCTTCTTCCAGAACATGGCCGAGCGGTACGGCATGCCCGGCCTGCCCGACATGTTCCGTCGCGACGAAGTGGCCCGCCAGTACGAAGAGCTGTCCGGGCACCGCGCGGTCGACCTCGAGTACTACGAGGTGTTCGCCGCGTTGCGCTTCGCCATCGTGAGCGTGCGCACCAGCGCGCGGGCAATCGCGTACGGCGACATGGAGCAACCGGCCGACCGCGAAGACCTCGTCATGCACCGCGACCTGCTCGACGCCATGCTGAACGGCAGCTACTGGTCCTGACCGTCGTCCTCGCCGCCGACGGTGTCGTAGCGCAGGCCGATCTGCGTGCGGATCGTGTCGAGGGTGCGCATGATCGACAGCGTCTCGGCGAGTGGCATCACCGGGCTCTCGCGGCGCCCGTCGGCGATGCAGCGCGCCACGTGCGTGAGCTGCAGGTGCAAACCGTTGCCTTCGTGCGGAAGCGTCTCCACGAGATCATCGCGGCCGAGCCGCCGGAGCACGACGCGCGTCGAGCGGTGCATGCGCGGCGCGAGCTCGATGGCCGCGTCGGGGCCGGCGACGTAGGCCGCCGAGGCGAGCGCCGACCGGAACGAGCTGCGGATCTGTGCGTGCGCGCCCGACGTATAGGTGAGCGTGCACGAGGTCTGCTCGTCGACCCCCGTGGGGCCGATGTCGGCGTACGCGTGCACACGGTCGGGTTCGCCGAGGAACCACGACGCGAGCGCGTGCGGATAGATGCCCGAGTCGAGCAGGGTGCCGCCGCCCTGGGCGCGATCGCGCAACCGGCCGTGTGGTGGGTCGTCGGAGCTGAACCCGAGCTCGGCCGAGATCGAACGCGGGTCGCCGATAGCGCCGTCGTCGATCAACGCCCGCACGCGTTGCCACGACGGCAGGAACCGTGACCACAACGCGTCCATGAGGAAGCGATCGTGGCGCGCCGCGGTGGCGATCATGGCGGCAGCCTGCGTCGCATCGGGCGCGAACGGCTTCTCGCACAGGACG
>JBKJKR010000340.1:0-3879 GCA_046597135.1 Acidimicrobiales bacterium
TCCCGCTGTGGGACGCCGACCTCGCCGCCGCCGAGGTGCGCCGCAACGCGGCCCGTGGCGTGCACGCCGTGTGCTTCAGCGAGATCCCGACCCACCTCGGTCTGCCGTCCATCCACAGCGGCTTCTGGGACCCGTTCTTCCAGGCCTGCTCCGACACGCACACCACCATCAACATGCACATCGGCTCGTCGTCGAAGATGCCCGCCGCGTCACCCGACGCGCCGGCTGCGGTCAACGCCGCGTTGTCGTTCAACAACTCGTTCGCGTCGCTCACCGACTTCTTGTTCTCGGGTGTGTTCATCAAGTTCCCCGAGCTCAAGGTGGCCTACAGCGAAGGCCAGATGGGCTGGGTGCCGTACCTGCTCGAGCGCGCCGACGACGTGTGGCTCCAGCACCGTGCGTGGGGCGGCGTCAAGGACACCATCCCGAACCCGCCGTCGACCTACTACTACGACCACGTGTTCACGTGCTTCTTCCGTGACCGTCACGGCCTTGAGAACCTGCACATCATCGGTGAGGACAACGTCACCTTCGAGACCGACTACCCCCACACCGACTCGTCGTGGCCCGACACGCTGTCCATCGCCGAGAAGATGTTCGCCGGTCTCACCGACGAGCAGATCTACAAGGCCGTGCGCGGCAACGCGATCCGCATGCTGTCGCTTCCGAAAGACGTGCGCTGAGCGTTCTTCCTTCGTTCTTGGTCGCTCATGGCCGCACCTTCTCGTAGCGTGCGGTCATGAGCGATCCCAAGGGCCTCGGCCTCACACCGGAGCTGCACGAGTATCTGTTGGCCAACGGCTCGAGGCCCGATGCGGTGCAGCAGTCGCTGATCGACACCACCGCCGCGCTCGGTGGGGTGGCGCGCATGCAGATCGCACCCGAGCAGGGTGCGTTCATGACGTTTCTGACCCGTGCGCTCGGCGTGCGGTACGCGGTCGAGGTCGGCACGTTCACCGGGTACAGCGCGTTGGCCATCGCTCGCGGTCTCGCACCGGGCGGCCGCTTGTTGTGCTGCGACGTGAGCGAGCAGTGGACCGCCGTCGGACGCGCCCACTGGGAACAGGCGGGTGTGGCCGACCGCATCGAGTTGCGCATCGCCCCGGCCATCGAGACGCTGCGCGCCCTGCCGCACACGCCGCACATCGACCTGGCCTTCGTCGACGCCGACAAGGGCAACTACGCCGCGTACTACCACGAGCTGGTCGAGCGGCTGTCGCCGAACGGCGTCATCCTCATCGACAACGTGCTCTGGTCGGGCCAGGTCATCGACCCGGCGGCGAACGACCCCGACACCGTCGCGATCCGCTCGTTCAACGACATGGTCGTGGCCGACGCACGCGTCGAGAGCGTGATGCTGCCCATCAGCGACGGTCTCACGCTCATCCGCCGAGCCAACTGAGCGCGTTCGGGCCGCTCAGGGTTTCGTGCGATCGATCTCGCTCACGCGGCACGTGGTCGCCGCGGTACCCGTGGTGGGGCTCACCACTTTGAACGGCGTCGTGGCGCCGGGCGCCAGTGGTTGCAGCAGCGCAGTGCCCTCCGCGATGGTGACGCCCGGTTCCTCCCACACCACCTTCACCCGGTAGCCCCACGGCTTGTCCGAGCGGTTCGTGATGCGGCCTTCGGCGCGCAGGCCGTCGAGGTCGACCGTGCACTGCGCGCCCGGCTCGAGGTCGAGCGGCGGTTGATGCTCGGCGTCGGGGGTGGCGGTCAGGATGCCGTTGATCACCACGGGCGTGGCCTCGGGCGGGTCGTCGCTGAACACCGCGCTGCCCAGGCCGAGCAGCACACCGAACGTGCCCGCCACGAGCCCGCCCACCGCCAGCGAGATGGTGCGCAGATCGCGACCCCGGGCTCGCTGTGCGGCGCGCCAGCTGAGGATCACCGCTGCGACGCCCACGGGGATGCCGACGATCCAGAACACCGACGTCAGCGCGCTCAACACACCGAGCACGAGCCCGATGGTCGCGGGGCGGCGCGCAATGGTGGGTGGGGCGGCAGGTTCGGGTGTGGGCTCGGCGATCATCGCCGCGAGGTCTAGCGCAGCGCCGCCGTCGGGTGGGGGAGGCGCCGCCTGATCACTTGCCGGCGCGGCGCAGCTTGGCGTAGAGCGCGTCGAGTGCATCGACGACTTCGCGGGCCCGGTAGCCGTAGCTGTGGATGGGCTGCTGCTCGCCGTGGGCCTGGTTGACGATGACCCGGTTGGGGATCGCCGGCTTCCACACGGCCTTGCGGCCGACCATGTCGATCAGCTCGTCGGTGCGCCGCTCGGCCTCGCCGCTCACCGCCGGCATCTTGTTGACGACGACCCCCGCCAGGTCGAGATCGGGATTCGACCGGTCCCACACGTCGTCGATGAGGTCGAGCACCGCGGCGACGCCGCGCAGCGAGTAGCTGGCCGGCTCGACCACGATGAGTGCGAGGTCGGCTGCGGTGAGCGCCCCACGGGCGTTGCCCCCGAGCGACGGCGGGCAGTCGATGAGGACGAGGTCGTAGCCGTCGGTCGCCCCTTCGAGGGCCTTGGCCAGGCGCCGTTCGAGCTGGCGGCCCGAGTCGTGCTCACGATCGGCCAGGCCACCGCTCGACGGCAGCACCCACACCAGTGGGCTCCATGCCGATTCGACGATGGCCTCTCGGGCCGCGCCCTTGGCATCCGCAGCGATGACGTCGGCGACCCCGAGCGTGGCGTCGTCGGGGACGATGCCGAGCGTCCACGTGGCGCTGGCCTGTGGATCGAGATCGACCACCAGCACCCGATCACCCGCGGCCTGCGCCGCGGAGGCGAGACCCAACGTGACGGTGGTCTTGCCGACCCCGCCCTTCTGGTTCAAAAGTGCGACCGTCGTCATGGTGCCATCGTCGCGCGAACGGGGCGCCTGTGCCGCGCTGTCGCGGCCCGGTCGACGAACCCGCAAAGTGGCGTGGCAACCACGGCGAGAGCTGCCAGACTGGTTGGCCTTCCCGAACGGAGGTGCGCCGAGCGGCGTACCGGCCCGGGGCCCGGCACGAAGCATCACCATGACCATCACCACCACGCACACACCGGCCGACGAGCTGTCCCACATCCTCCTCGACGACGACGTCTCGTCGTCGCTCTGGGCCGCCGTCAAGACCGGCCGCATCGAAGCACTCGTGCCCGAACTGCTGGCGATGCAAATGGAGCAGGATCCGATCCACAAGCACAAGGACGTCCTCACGCACACCATCGCGGTGGTCTCGAAGACGCCGCCCGATCTGCTCGTGCGCCTCGGTGCGCTGTTCCACGACGTCGGCAAGCCGCGCACCCGCTCGTACGAACACGGCGGGGTCACCTTCCGCCATCACGAGGCGGTCGGTGCGCGCATGACCCGCAAGCGCCTCACGGCCATGGGCTATCCGTCCGACGTGGTCGACGACGTCACCGAGCTGGTGCGCCTCAGCGGTCGGTTCAAGGGCTATGCCGACGGCTGGAGCGACTCCGCGGTGCGGCGCTACGCCCGCGACGCCGGGCACCTGCTCGGCCGGCTCAACGCGCTGGTCCGGTCCGACTGCACCACCCGCAGCCAGATCAAGCTGGCCAACCTGCACCGCGACATCGACGATCTCGAGACGCGCATCGCCGACCTCGCAGCCGAGGACCGCGCGGCGGCCGAGCGTCCCGGCATCGACGGTCTCGCCGTGATGCAACACCTCGGCGTCGAGCCGGGTCGGGTGGTGGGCCAGGCGCTGGCGTTCCTTCTCGCCATCAAGCGCGACGAAGGCGATCTGCCCCGCGAGGAGCTGTTCGAGCGGCTCGACGCCTGGTGGGCCGCGCAACAAGCCTGACCGAGGCCCACGTTCCTCAGCGTTGTCGGGTCGGCCTCGGCCTCAGCGTTGTCGGGTCGGCCTCGGCCTCAG
>JBKJKR010000199.1:0-3796 GCA_046597135.1 Acidimicrobiales bacterium
CGACCGAGTCGTAGAAGCCGCCGCGGCCCTCGACGCCGAAGTTCTCGGCCATGGTGATCTGCACGTTGTCGACGTAGTTGCGGTTCCAGATCGGCTCGAGGAACGAGTTCGCGAACCGGAACACGAGCAGGTTCTCGACGGACTCCTTGCCGAGGTAGTGATCGATGCGGAAGATCGAGCCCTCGGGGAAGTGCTGGTGCAAGGTGGCGTTCAACGTCTTGGCGCTGGCGAGGTCGCGCCCGAAGGGCTTCTCGACGACGACTCGGCCGCGGTCGCCGGCGAGACCGGCGGTGGACAGGCCTTCGACCACCGCCGGGAAGATCGACGGTGGGATCGCCAGGTAGAACACCGGCCGTTTCGCGTCGCCGATGGTCTTCGCGATGCGGTCGTAGGTGGTCGCGTCGTCGTACTCGCCGCTGACCATGGTGAGGCGAGCCGCGAGCCGGTTCCACACCTCGGTGTCGAGCGTCTTGCCGCCCAGGGTGAGCGAGTCGTGCGCGTAGCCCCGCAGCGCGTCGTCGCCCCATTTGCTGCGAGCCACGCCGACCACCGTGATGCCTTCGAGGCGGCCGCGCTTTTCGAGTTGGTACAACGCCGGGTAGAGCTTCTTGCGCGCCAGGTCGCCGCTGGCCCCGAACAGGACCAGCGCGTCGCCGTCGGTGGTGCTCGCCTCGCTCACGCCGGCTTCTCCGCGTGGCCGCCGAAGTGCTTGCGCATGGCCGACAGCACCTTGTCGGCGTACTGCTGGTTGCCCTGCGACGAGAACCGTTCGAACAACGAGCTCGCAAGCACCGGCACCGGCACGCCCAGGTCGATCGCCGCGGCGATGGTCCAGCGGCCCTCGCCGCTGTCGGACACCCGCCCGGCGAACCCGTCGAGCTCGGGGTTCTCGGCCAGTGCCGTGGCGGTGAGATCGAGCAGCCACGAACCGACCACGCTGCCGCGGCGCCACACCTCGGTGACCGCGGCCAGGTCGAACGAGTACTGGTACAGCTCGGGGTGGCGCAGCGGCGCGGTCTCGGCGTCGTGCTCGCGCCCGGCCACGCCGGCGCCCGCGCTGTGCAAGATGTTGAGCCCTTCGGCGTAGGCCGCCATGAGCCCGTACTCGATGCCGTTGTGCACCATCTTCACGAAGTGGCCCGCGCCCGACGGACCGCAGTGCAGCCAACCGCGCTCGGCGGTGGTGGGCGGACCGGTGCGGCCGGGCGTGCGTTCCGCGGTCTCGACGCCGGGCGCCAACGTGTCGAAGATGGGTGCGAGACGATCGACCGCTTCGGCCGGGCCGCCGATCATGAGGCAGTAGCCGCGCTCGAGTCCGTACACGCCACCGCTGGTGCCGATGTCGAGGAAGTGCAGGCCCTGCGCCGCGAGCGCTGCGGCATGCGCGATGGCATCGGCGTAGTTGGAGTTGCCGCCGTCGATGACGGTGTCGCCCGGTTCGAGGTGGGCGGCCACGTCGTGCACGGTGGCCGCGGCGAACGCCGCCGGGACCATCACCCACACCGCGCGCGGTGCGGCGAGCTTCGAGACGAACTCGGCGATCGACGAGGCCGGCATGGCCCCGTCGGCCGCGACGGCCGCGACGGCCGCGGGCGACACGTCGTAGACCACGCATTCGTGGCCGTCGCGTTCGAGACGACGGACGAGGTTGGCGCCCATTCGGCCGAGGCCGATCATGCCGATCTGCATCTGACTGCTCCGTTCACCCCGGAGGTTCTCACCCCGGAGGGTTGCGCAGGAGATGCTCGGCGAACCCGCGGGCGACGAGTTCGCTCACACCTCGCTGGTGCCGAGCCGCCAGTCTCGCCACGGGAACATGCTTTCCCACCGGGGAGGTGCCGTTCGTTTGTGTCGGAGGTTCGTCCCTCCGCCCTTCGGTCCTAACTCGACTGATTCGTCAGTCAGATACGACTGATGCGTCAGTCAGGAACACCCACATACCACCTGGTCAGAGCGGTGATCCTTGACAAATAACTGACGGATGAATCAGTCAAGATTTCTTTTCCTCGTCGAAGGTCGATGGCCCCTTGCGCATTGCTGCGAAACCGCAATAATGACCCGGCTCTCCCCCCGACCCCTCGAAGGAGTCTCGTTGACCGTACGCCTGCGGCAGGTTCCGCAAAACGCCATCCGGACCCGTTCCACCACCCGTCTCGACGACTTCATCGCCGAGAACACGCTCCCCACACCGTTCGTGGTCGTCGACCTCGACATCGTGGCCGATCGCTACCGCAAGCTGGCCGACGCACTTCCGTGCGCCGACATCTTCTACGCGATCAAGGCCAACCCGGCGCCCGAGATCCTCGAGGTTCTCGTCGCGCTCGGCTCGAACTTCGACGTCGCGAGTCCGGCCGAGATCGACATGGTCCTCGCGGCCGGCGCCGATCCGACACGGATCTCCTACGGCAACACGGTGAAGAAGCGTGTCGACATCGAGTACGCGTACGACAAGGGCGTTCGCCTGTTCGCGTTCGACTGTGATTCCGAGCTGGACAAGCTCATCCAGTCGGCGCCGGGTGCCACACTCTTTTGTCGCGTCATGACCGATGGTGGCGGAGCCGATTGGCCGTTGTCGCGCAAGTTCGGCTGCGGTCCCGAGATGGCGATGCACCTGCTCACGCGTGCGACCGAGAAGGACCATCCGGTCGGTGTCTCGTTCCACGTCGGTTCGCAACAGCGCGACCCCGAGGCGTGGAACGCCGCCCTCGAGCGCGTCGGCCGGGTGTTCGACCACCTGCGCGCGCTCGACGTCACGCCGGCGTTGGTCAACATCGGTGGCGGTTTCCCCGGCCACTACAACAACGAGGTCCCGGCGGTCGAGACCTACGCCCGGGCCATCAACACGGCGCTTCACCGCTGGCTCGGCGACGATCTGCCCCGCGTCATCGCCGAACCTGGTCGGTACATGTGCGCCGACGCCGGTGTCATGCAGAGCGAGGTCGTGCTGGTGTCGCGGCGCTCCCTCGAGGATGACTGCCGCTGGGTCTACCTCGACGCCGGTGTCTACACCGGTCTCACCGAATCGCTCGGCGAGTCCATCAAGTTCCGCATCGTCACGCCGCACGACGGCGGGCCCACCGGTCGGGTGTGCCTGGCCGGGCCCACCTGCGACAGCGCCGACATCATGTACGAGCACACCGACTACCAGATGCCCCTCGCCCTCGAGGCCGGTGATCGCGTCAGTATCTTGTCGACGGGCTCGTACACCACCACGTACTCCACGGTGGGCTTCAACGGCTTCCCGGCACTGCGCGACTACTACCTTCCCTGCACCACCCTCTGAGGTCGTGCTTCCGGCCACGCCGGCTGAACTGAGCAACTACCGTCCAACTGGTAGTGCGAGAGCGTTGTCCGCAACGCTTTTGCACTACCAGTTGCCGTTTGGCGACCGGTCGAGGTCCGCAGCATCAGAGGGGGCAAGGCATGAGTGTTCGGCTCAGTGTCGACGAGGCGTGGGCGGTGCTCGAACACGCGCACACCGGCATCTTCACCACGTTGCGGCGCGACGGCATGCCGATCGCGCTGCCGGTGTGGTTCGTCACGCTCGATCACACGATCTGCCTGGCCGCACCATCACGCACGAAGAAGGTGGCGCGGTTGCGCAACGATGCGCGTGCGTCGTTCCTCGTCGAGTCGGGCGAACGCTGGGTCGACCTCGAAGCCGTGCATCTCACCGGTCGGGTCGAGCTCGTCGAGGACGAACCGTCGATGGAGCGCATCAGCGACGCGCTCGAGGTGAAGTACTTGGCCTATCGCGGCGACCGTGGGGCCATGCCCGAGAAGACGCAGGCCCACT